>NZ_JRKC01000043.1:0-48971 GCF_000800925.1 Microbacterium sp. ZOR0019
ATGGGGCCGCCGATCTGGGGAACGGCGGCCCCCCGCCCTGTGCACGCACGACCGGAGAGCGCAGAGCTGCGCGTCGCGCGCGACGCAGGACCTAGGCGAGTCGGGGTCCTGACCAGACGCGCGCGACGCGCAGTTCCGCATCCAGCAGCACGACGTCGCCGAGCATGCCGGGGCGCAGGCCACCGAGCACAGCGCCGCGTCCGATCGCCCGGGCCGGGGTCTCGGTGAGCGCCCGCACGGCCTCTTCGAGGGTCACGCCGGCCGCGACCGCGCGCTGCAGTGCGACGTCCTGGGTGAGCGTCGAGCCGGCGATCGAACCGGTGTCATCCGCCCTGGCCACGCCGTTCTTCACCGTGACGCTGACCGCCCCGAGGTCGTAGTGACCGTCGGCGCTTCCCGCCGCGGCCATCGCATCGGTGACGAGCGCGACCCGACCGGGGGCCGCGTCGAACACGAGCTTGACGACGTGCGGATCGAGGTGCACGTCGTCGGCGATCGCCTCGAGCACGACTCGGTGATCCGCTGCAGCGGCCAGCACCGGGCCCGGCGCACGATGGTGGATGCCCGGCATCGCGTTGAAGGCGTGGGTGAGGATCGATGCACCGGCCTCGAAAGCGGCGACAGCCGTCGCAGCATCCGCGTCGGTGTGACCCACCGCGGCCGCCGAGCCTGCGGCCACGATCTGCCTGATCGCGTCGAGCCCGCCGGGGAGCTCCGGTGCGATCGTCACCTGGCGGACCGTGCCTCGCCCGGCATCCAGCAGTCGTGCGACGTCCGCGGCGACCGGATGGCGCAGCAGCGACGGCTCATGAGCGCCGTGGTGGCCGGGGTCGAGGAACGGGCCCTCGAGGTGGGAACCGAGGATGTCGGCGTCCGTCTCGGTCAGGTCGGCGATCAGGGCGACGTTCCGTGCGAGCGAATCTACCGATGCGGTCACGAGGGAAACGACGGCGCGCGTGGTGCCGTGGGCGCGATGCAGGTCGCGACCGATGCGGATGGCGTCGACGCCGTCGTCGAACGACGCTCCGGCTCCGCCGTGCCCGTGGATGTCCACGAAGCCGGGGGTGAGCAGGGCGCCCGCTCCGGCGACGGACGTGGCATCGACGACTGCATCCGCCGATGTCCAGTCCGAACCGGTGCCGCGGGCTGCGACGGTGCCCTCCTCGATCCGGACCCAGGCGTCTTCGGTGATCGCGCCACCGTCGACGATGCGCGCCGAATGGATGACCAGCGAGCCGGTTGCGGAGGAGTGGATGCTCAACGTTCGCTCCAGGGGATTTCTTCTGCGGGGTGGAAGTCGACCCCCTCAGCTTTCCACAGCGGCGCGAGCGCCCCGACCCGGACGCGGAAGGACTCCCAGGTGCGTTCCGGGCCTTCCTGCGGCGACCAGGCCACTTCGGCCTGCGCTGCCGCCCGGGGGAAGACCAGCTGTTCGACCTCGGCGAGGGTCCGGGTGGTCTCGGACCAGAGCGGAGCCTCCACGCCGAGGATCGCGGCGTCCGGCACGTCGAGGACGGAGGTCGGTTCCCACTCATACGCGGAGCGGACGTCGATGATGGCCGCCCAGGTGAGGCCGAGGGGGAAGTCCTCGGAGTACTTCATGTCGAGGTAGGTGACGTTCGCCGCCGACATGATCAGCGCGCCGCCGCGCTCGACGAAGTGGGCGGCCTCTTCGGCGTGCGTGCCCTCGGGGGTGGTCTTGCCCCAGTACTGGCCGACGGTGCCCTCGGCGATGTCTGCGGCCGAGCCCATCTCGTGCCAGGCGACCGGGATCTTGCCGGCCTCGACGACGATCGCGGTGGCGCGCTCGGCGAACAGGTCGAAGTCGGCCTGCGGGGTGCCGAGCGATTCGTCGCCTCCCACGTGGATGTACGGCCCCGGGGTCATCTCGGCGAGCTCGCGGACGACGTCGCGCACGAACGCGTAGGTGCGCTCGTCGTGGATGCGGACGCTCGAGTGACCGACGCCCCAGCCGAGGTACGTCTCGCCGGCGACGGGCAGCGGCTGGCCGAGGCGAGCGGAGTCCGCGATCAGGTTGTCGTTCAGCACGGGTGCCTCGACGAGCTCGGGGTAGGCGACGCCGATCGCGTGGGTGTGGCCGGGCAGATCGATCTCGGGGATCACGATCATGTGACGCGAGGCGGCGTAGGCCACGATCTCGCGGTAGTCGTCCTTCGTGTAGAAGCCCCCCGGGTCTCCGTTCGCGGAGGTGCCGGCCGCCCGCTCGGTGAGCAACGGCCAGGAGTCGATGTGCACGCGCCATCCCTGGTCGTCGGTCAGGTGCAGGTGCAGGTGGTTGAACTTGAGGGCGCTGGTGCTGTCGATGAACTTCTTCACGTCGTCGACGCCGAAGAAGTGCCGAGCCACATCGAGCATGACACCTCGTCGGGCGAAGCGAGGGGAGTCGGCGACGTCGGCACCGAGCAGCGCCCAGCCGGAGTCCTCCTGGCGCAGCAGCTGCAGCAGCGTCTGGACGCCGTAGAAGAGCCCGGCCTCGTCGGCACCGACGAGGATCGCCCGCTCTCCGATCTCGAGCGTGTAGCCCTCGGGTGCGGAGGAGGCGGGGTCGACGAGGAGCTCGATCTCGGCGTCGGCCTCATCGACGAGGGCGAGGCGGATTCCGGTGCGGCGTTCGATCGCGTCGACCAGCTGTGCGGCGGCCGGGGAGGAGCCGAGCACGCGCGTCGTCGCGGTGAGCGGCATCCGTTCCTCCCGTGCGACGGCGGACACGGGTGCAGGGACGAGCGGAAGAGGATGAGGAAGGACCATGAACAAAACCTACCGGTCGTCGTGGCAGGAGGGAATGGGGGAATCGAAACGATTCTGCGCCGTCGTCGTCGCGACCGCGTGCGACGGCTCCGGCATCGGCTATGCTCGTAACCGTCGCGACTGGCGTCTGGGTGGACTACCACCGGGGAGCGACTGACCACGGAATTCGACCGCGCGCCTGGGCCGATAGGAACACCCCTTTCGAATCCGTTGTCAAAGGAGCACGTCATCATGACCGACCGTTACTTCAACGCCCCGCTCGCAGAAGTCGATCCGGAGATCGCTCAGGTCCTCGACCGTGAGCTGAAGCGTCAGCAGACCTTCCTCGAGATGATCGCCTCCGAGAACTTCGTTCCCGTCTCGGTGCTGCAGTCGCAGGGCTCGGTGCTCACGAACAAGTACGCCGAGGGCTACCCCGGGCGTCGGTACTACGGCGGCTGTGAAGAGGTCGACGTCGCCGAGTCCCTCGCGATCGAGCGGGCGAAGAGCCTGTTCGGTGCCGAGTTCGCGAACGTGCAGCCGCACTCCGGCGCCTCCGCCAACGCCGCGGTCCTCCATGCCATCGCCCGCCCCGGCGACACCCTGCTCGGCCTCTCCCTCGACCAGGGTGGTCACCTGACGCACGGCATGAAGATCAACTTCTCGGGTCGTCTGTACGACATCGTCGCCTACGGTGTCGACCCCGAGACCTCGACGATCGACATGGCGGAGGTGCGCCGTCTCGCGATCGAGCACCGACCCAAGGTCATCATCGCCGGCTGGTCGGCCTACCCGCGCACGATGGACTTCGCGGCGTTCCGCGAGATCGCCGACGAGGTCGGGGCTCTGCTCTGGGTCGACATGGCGCACTTCGCGGGTCTGGTGGCCGCGGGCCTGCACCCGAACCCGGTGCCCCACGCCCACGTCGTCTCGTCGACCGTGCACAAGACGATCGGCGGGCCGCGCTCGGGCTTCATCCTCACCAACGACGCCGACATCGCCAAGAAGATCAACTCCGCCGTGTTCCCGGGCCAGCAGGGCGGGCCGCTCATGCACGTGATCGCCGCCAAGGCGACCGCGTTCAAGCTCGCAGGCACGCCCGAGTTCAAGGAGCGCCAGGAGCGCGTGCTGCGCGGTGCCGCGCTCATCGCCGAGCGTCTGTCGAAGCAGGACCTGAAGGATGCCGGCATTGCCGTGCGCTCGGGCGGCACCGATGTGCACCTGGTGCTGGTCGACCTGCGTGATGCCGAGATCGACGGCAAGCAGGCAGAAGACCTCCTGCACGACATCCACATCACCGTGAACCGCAACGCGGTCCCGAACGACCCGCGCCCGCCGATGGTCACCTCGGGTCTGCGCATCGGCACGCCCGCACTCGCGACCCGCGGTTTCGGGGACGCCGAGTTCACCGAGGTCGCCGACATCATCGCGCTCGCACTGCTCCCCGGTGCGGACGTGGAGTCGCTGCGTGCCCGCGTCGACGCCCTGGCCGCGGCGTTCCCGCTCTACCCGGACCTGCAGCAGTGACCGCGAAGATCCTGGACGGGAAGGCCGCATCGGCCGCGATCCGAGCGGAGCTCACCGAGCGGGTGGCCGCGCTGAAGGCGAAGGGGATCACCCCGGGCATCGCGACGGTGCTCGTGGGGGCCGACCCGGCCTCGCAGCTCTACGTGGGCATGAAGCACCGGCAGTCCGAGAGCATCGGGATGAACTCGATCCAGCGGGAGCTCCCGGCGGACGCCACGCAGGCCGAGGTCGAGGCGCTGATCGACGAGCTCAACGCCGATCCCGCGTGCCACGGGTACATCGTGCAGCTGCCTCTTCCGAAGCACCTCGACACGGACGCCATCCTCGAGCGGATCGACCCGGCGAAGGACGCCGACGGTCTGCACCCGACCAACCTCGGCCGCTTGGTGCTCAACGTCAACGGTCCGATCCACACGCCGTTGCCCTGCACACCGCGCGGCGTGATCGAGCTGCTGCTGCGCAACGACTACGACCTCAGGGGCAAGCACGTGGTCGTGGTCGGCCGCGGGGTCACGATCGGCCGTTCGATCGGGCTCCTGCTCACCCGTCGCGACCTGAACGCCACGGTCACGCTGACCCACACGGGTACGGTCGACATGCCTCGCTACCTGCGGGAGGCCGACGTCATCGTCGCGGCCGCGGGCGTCAAGCACCTCATCCGTCCCGAAGACGTCAAGCCGGGGGCAGCAGTGCTCGACGTCGGCGTGACCCGGGAGACCGATCCGCAGTCCGGGAAGAACCTGGTGTTCGGCGACGTGGCGCCCGGCGTCGCGGACGTCGCCGGGTACCTTTCCCCGAACCCGGGTGGCGTCGGCCCGATGACCGTCGCCCTGCTCATGACGAACGTCGTGGAGGCCGCAGAGCGGCTCGCCTGATCGCTTCCGGAGGGGTGCCCGCGTGGCGCACCCCTTCTGACGACGGTCAGCCGAGTTCGTCGAGCATCCGACGCTGCTCGGGGGTCAGGCCGTCGCGGAGCTCTTCGCGTGCAGCCGCCGTCTCCGGCGACTCCGACGCCGCGGTGTTCGTGGCGGGGGTGGGCTTCGACCGGCTGCCGCCCCTCACCTTCGCCTGCACGGAGTCGTAGATCTCCGCGGTCTTGGCACGCATCCTGTCATCGATCCGATCGTAGATCACCCAGCCGAGGAGCAGAGCGACCGGCGGGAGCACGAAGCCCCAGAACCCCGAGGCGCGGACGCCGCTCAGCCACACCGTGAGCACCCAGATGATGAGCTCGACGACGTACACGAGCACGTACTGCACGACCTTCTCGCCGGCCTTCGTGCGCTCGGAGGCGGACTTCGCCGCCGACTTGCGGAACGCACCTGCCAGCAGGGGTTTCACGAAGAGAGCGGCGAGGGTCAGGACGACCGACGCCCACAGGGCGTTCAGGCCCACCGAGACACCGGGCAGCAGCACGCCGATCAGCAGCAGCACGGCGACGTTGAACACCGCGAGCGCGACGAATCGCACGATTCCGTTCTTCATGCGACCAGAATCCCACATCCGCCTTCGCGGGCTCACCCCTGTGCGGTGAGCGTGCTCTCGATGCCGCTGATGCGGGCCTGCTCGTCGAAGCGGAACGTCGCCGTCCCGGAGGCATCCGTGACGATCGCGCCCGAGAAGGACTCGTCGGTCCAGGTGAGGGTCCAGCCTGCGAGCCGCGCGAGGTCCCACACCGCCGTGCGGGCGTCGGAGAGATCCATTCCCGAGAGCACGCGGGGCAGCGCGACGACGGCCACCGCGACGGTGAGCGGCGCGAGCGGAGCGTCGAGCAGGAACACCGCCCGGGTGCCGTTGCCGACGGGGGCCGAGTAGTAGGGCGAGCGTCCGGTGAGCTCGACCGCGGCGCCGCCGACCGTGTGCGCGGCCTGCGCGATCCACTCGTCGTCGCCCGAGGCTTCGGCGGGGAACGGCACCTCCGGCGTGGTCAGTTCGGTGATGCCGTGCGCGGTGCCGTAGGTGTGCAGCTGCGTCGCGATGCCCTGCGGGTCTCCACTGGGATGAGCCCAGGCCCAGAGCAGGGAGCGAGGCCCCGGTGCGATCGTGGCGATCAGGTGCGCGCGCGTGACGAGCTGGCGCGACGGGTCGTCGTTCGCGGTGAAGGTGAGCGTTCCCTGCGCCATGTCCGCGTCCCAGCGGTGCTCGCCGAGGGCATCGGCGGCGGCGGAGAGGGCGTCCTGGCGGAGCGCGACGAACAGAGCGGCACGGTCGGCGAGGGGCTGGAGCGCGGCGTAGGTCATGCCGACAGTCTCCCCGGAGATGCTATGAATCCGCTAGTTCGGCCGGGGTCTTCGTGACCGCTTCCGGTCGACCCATCCGCCAGACACTCGGCACCATCAGGGTGACCAGTGCGATCGACGCGTAGACGACGCCCGAGGTCACGAGCACGGTCGCAGGATCCGCGTGCGTGATCAGCCAGCCGTAGATCAGCGTGCCGATCGGCATCACGACGAAGCTGCCGAGCATGTCGTAGCTCGCGACCCGGGAGAGTTTCTCGCCGGGGATGTTCTCCATCATCGCAAGGTTCCACCCGGTGCTGAAGACCTCGGCGCCGGCACCCGCGATGAAGGCGGCCATCGCGAGGAGGACCACGGCGGGATGGACGCCCAGTATCGTCACCGGGATCGCGAACGCGGCGATGCCGATCATGCCGTAGCGCAGCGGCCTCCGCAGCGGGAACCACATCAGCAGCAGTGTCATCAGCAGCACGCCGGCACCCTCGGCGCTGAGTACCCATCCCCACCCCGTGATCCCGAGGAGGTCGTTGTTCTTCGCGATGTAGGGGCCGACCACGCCCCAGGCACCGATGTGGATCGCGTTCATGACCATGAAGGCCAGCACGACCGTCCACAACCAGGAGCGACTCCAGAACTCCCGCCACCCGATCCGGAGGTCATGGAACATCGTGGTGCCGCCGGTGTGCGAGGGCGGCGGCAGCTTCACGAGCGCGAGCACCGGGATCGCGACCGCCCAGCCCGCGGCCTGGACCACCATCGCCCACGCGGGGCCGGCCGTGGCCACGAGGATCCCGGCCAGGACCGGACCGCCGATCGTGACGGCGGAACGGACGAACGACAGCATCGCGTTGGCCTGTTGCAGATGCTCGGGGGTCGTGAGCTGCGGGATGATGCCCTGCATGGCGGGGAGCACGAAGGCGGTCGAGGCACCGTTGACGATCGAGAGCAGCACGAGCAGCGGAATCGTCGCATTGCCGGTGAACAGGAGAGCCGCGATCGCGCCGATGGACAGGATGTCCACCACGTAGCAGGCCTGGATGATCAGAGCGCGCGGCAGACGGTCGGCGATGACACCGCCGAACAGCACGAACACGATGTTGCTGACGGTGAAGGCGGTGAGGACGAAGGACAGCGAACGGGCGTCGTTGTCGATCTCCAGCACGGCGAACGCGAGTGCGATCGACGACATCGACCCGGTGATCATGGTGATCGCGCGTGCCAGGAAGAACCAGCGGAAGTTCCGGTCCTGCATCGCGGCGAGGCCGCGGATCATCTCCTGGACTCGCTCGTGCGCATCCGATCATCTTGCCACGGCGGGCACCTTCGAATCGCGCACATGCTCCCCTCCAGGCCGCCGAAGCAGCCGGTTGCGCGATTCGAGGCGTCAGTAGCTGGCGCGTGCGGTCCCGTCGGCACGGATGAAGCGTGCGGCGAGGGCCTCGGAGGCACGGGCGAGCAGTGCGACGTCCGCGCCGACCGCCACGAAGTCGGCACCGGCGGCGAGGTAGGCGTCCGCCGTGGCGGGGTCGAAGGCGTTGACACCCACCGGTTTCCCGGCGGCCGTGACGGCATCGAACACGGTCCTGACCGCGGCCGTGACGTCGGGATGGGTCTGCTGACCGAGCAGGCCCATCGAGGCGGAGAGGTCGGACGGACCGACGAACACCGCATCGACACCGTCGACCGCGGCGATCTCGGCAGCGGCGTCGACCCCGGCGGTCGTCTCGATCTGGACCGTGAGGGAGGTGTGCTGCGCGGACTCCTGAAGGTAGTCGTCGACGCGGTTCCACCGGGCACTGCGTGCGAGCGCACTGCCCACCCCGCGGACGCCGGCCGGGGGATAGCGGGTGGCGGCGACCGCGGCGCGTGCCTCCTGGGCGGATGACACCATCGGGACGATCAGGTTCTGCGCCCCGAGATCGAGGACCTGTTTGATCGCGACGGTGTCGTTGGAGGGGACGCGCACGACCGGGGTGATCGGGTACGCGGCGACCGCCTGGAGCTGCAGGAGCACCGCGTCGAGGGTGTTCGCCGAGTGCTCCATGTCGATCAGCAGCCAGTCGAGTCCTGAGCCTGCGGCGACCTCGGCGAGGAGCGGGCTGCCCGAGCAGACCCACATCCCCACGGACGGACGATCGGTGGCGGCGAGCTGCTCTCGGAACGACGGATCTAGACGAAGCGACATGCGACAGTTCCCATCGGTCCGTAGTCGCACAGCACGTCATCGCCGCGCGACACCCACATCGGGCGCGTGAACGATCCTGCCAGGATGATCTCGCCCGCCTCGAGACGCGCGCCGTGCTGATGGAACTTGTTGGCGAGCCACGCCACGCCGGTGGCCGGGTGGCCGAGCACTCCGGCGGCCACCCCCGTCTCCTCGATCTCGCCGTTGCGGGAGAGGACCCCCGGCACCCATCGCAGATCGATCTCGTCCGGACGACGGTGGACCGTTCCGAGAACCATCGCGCCATAGGCGGCGTTGTCGCTGATCGTGTCGACGATCGTGCGCCCCTCGAGCTCGATGTGCGAGTTCAGCACCTCGAGTGCCGGGACGGCGTAGTCGATCGCCTCCAGGGCATCCTCGAGGGTGCAGTCCGGCCCCTCGAGTGGTTTCTTCAGCACGAACGCCAGCTCGACCTCGATGCGCACGTTCGAGAAATGGTCGACCGGGATCTCTGCGCCCGACTCGTGGACGGTGTCGTCGAACATCACCCCGTAGTCCGGCTCGGTGATACCCGTCGCCTGCTGCATCGCCTTCGACGTCAGACCGATCTTGCGCCCGACGAGGCGGCGCCCCGCGGCGATCTGGGTGTCGCGCCAGACGCCCTGGATCGCGTACGAATCCTCGACCGTGGCCTCCGGGTATCGCGCTGTGATCCGGGGGATCACCGCGTGCGTGCGATCGGCTTCCGCGAGTTCTGCGGCGATCTGCGCGATCGTCTCCTCTGACAGCATCCGTGCCTCCTAGAGCTGGTGGCCCAGCTTGTACTCGCCCTGCTTGTACTCGGGCATCGACTTCTCGCCTTCGTCGGCACGCGTGTACGAGAAGCCGTCGGCGCCGATGGTCACCGCCATCTCGCTGGAGTCGGTTCGCGCGGTCACGGGCTGCGGGTTGCCGTCGAGGTCGAGCACGAGCGAGGCGTCGGTGTACCAGGAGGGCACGACCGGGGTGCCCCACCAGTCGCGGCGCTGGTTGTCGTGCACATCCCACGTCACGACCGGGTTGTCGGGGTCGCCCGTGTAGTAGTCCTGCGTGTAGATCTCGACGCGGTGGCCGTCGGGGTCGCGCAGGTACAGGTAGAACGCGTTCGAGACGCCGTGACGACCCGGGCCTCGCTCGATCGCGTCCGACCGGCGCAGAGCACCGAGCTTGTCGCAGATCGCGAGGATGTTGTGCTTCTCGTGCGTGGCGAAGGCCACGTGGTGCATGCGCGGACCGTCGCCTCCGGTGGTCGCGGTGTCGTGGACGGTCGGCTTGCGGCGCAGCCAGGCGGCATAGACGGTGCCTTCGTCGTCCTGGATGTCCTCGGTGACCCGGAAGCCCAGGTCTTGGTAGTGCCGCACAGCGCGCGGCACATCAGGGGTGACCTGGTTGAAGTGATCCAGACGCACGAGCTCACCGGGGGTGTGCAGGTCGTAGCGCCACGACAGACGCTCGACGTGGTCCGTCGCGTAGAAGAACTCGTAGGGGAAGCCCAGGGGGTCGACGACACGGACGGAGTCGCCGATGCCCTTGACGAAGCCGTTCTCGTTGCGGCGGACGTCGCAGCCCAGTTCGGTGTAGAACTCGACGGCGCGGTCGAGGTCCTCCGGCGTGCGCACCCGGTAGGAGAACGCGGCCACGGCGGCGATCGGCCCCTGACGCAGGATCAGGTTGTGGTGGATGAACTCCTCGGTCGAGCGCAGGTAGATCGCCTGCTCGTCCTCCTCGGTCACGTACAGGCCGAGGATGTCGACGTAGAACTGTCGCGAGGCGGCCAGGTCGGTGACCACGATCTCCATGTACGCGCACCGCAGGATGTCCGGCGGTGTGCTCTTCGGCGTCGTGACGGGGTTGTCCGATTGGATCGGTGCCTCCTGGCTCACGTAGTAGCCCGAGGAGGTCAGGGTCTTTGCGGTCTTGTCGGTCATGTCAGCGTCCTTGCTTTGGGGGTTCCGGTCGCGATATGTCAGCGTTCTGAGCCGAATAGGGTGACATATCGCGACCGGAGCGCGGGGAGAGGGTCAGTTCTTGCCGAAGGTCGGGTTGTGCGAGTGGGCCGCGAGCGTGATATGCACGCTCTGCTGGTCGGTGTAGAAGTCGATCGAGCGGTAGCCGCCCTCATGGCCGAGACCCGAGGCCTTCACACCGCCGAACGGGGTGCGGAGGTCGCGCACGTTGTTGCTGTTCAGCCAGACCATGCCGGCCTCGACGGACTGCGCGAAGTTGTGTGCGCGCTTGAGGTCGTTGGTCCAGATGTAGGCGGCGAGCCCGTACTTCGTGTTGTTCGCGAGCGACAGTGCCTCCTCGTCGGAGTCGAACGGCGTGATCGCGACGACCGGCCCGAAGATCTCCTCCTGGAAGATGCGGGCGTCGGGGGACACGTCGGCGAACACCGTGGGGGCGACGAAGTTGCCCTCCTCGAAGCCCTCCGGACGACCGCCACCGGCGACCAGGCGCCCCTCCGTCTTGCCGATCTCGACGTAGCTCATCACCTTGTCGTAGTGCTCGGGGTGGACGAGCGCGCCGACCTCGGTGGCCGGATCGTGGGGGTAGCCGACCTTCACGCGCTTCGCCTGTGCCGCGTAGCGCTCCACGAACTCCTCGTAGATCGAGCGCTCGACGAGGATGCGGGATCCTGCCGTGCAGCGCTCGCCGTTGAGGGAGAACACACCGAAGATCGTGGCGTCGACGGCGGCTTCCAGGTCGGCGTCGGCGAAGACCACGGCCGGCGACTTTCCACCGAGCTCCATCGACAGGCCCTTGAGGAACGGGGCCGCGTTGCCGAAGATGATCTGTCCGGTGCGGCTCTCGCCCGTGAAGGAGATGAGCGGCACGTCGGGGTGCTTGACCAGCGCGTCGCCCGCGTCTTCGCCCAGGCCGTTCACCAGGTTGAAGACACCCTGCGGAAGACCGGCCTCCTCGAAGATGCCCGCCCACAGCGAGGCCGACAGCGGGGTGAACTCGGCGGGCTTGAGCACGACCGTGTTGCCGGTCGCGAGCGCGGGGCCGAGCTTCCACGACTCGAGCATGAAGGGCGTGTTCCAGGGCGTGATGAGGCCCGCGACGCCGATCGGCTTGCGGTTGACGTAGTTCATCTGGCGGCCGGGCACCTTGAACGCATCGTCCGACTGCGCCACGATGAGGTCTGCGAAGAAGCGGAAGTTCTCGGCGGCGCGACGGGCCTGACCCAGAGCCTGAGTGATCGGGAGGCCGGAGTCGTAGGACTCGAGCTCGGCCAGGCGGGTGTCACGCGACTCGACGATGTCCGCGATCCGGTGCAGCACGCGCGACCGCTCGCGGGGGAGCATCCGCGGCCAGGGGCCCTCGTCGAATGCACGCCTCGCGGCGGCGACCGCGAGGTCGATGTCGGCCTTCTTCCCGGCGGCGGCGGTCGTGTAGGCCTGGTTGGTGACCGGGTCGAGGACATCGAACGTGTCGCCGTCGACGGAGTCGACGAACGCGCCGTCGATGTAGTGCTGGATGTGGTCGGGAAGGTCGGCGGGGATGCGCGAATCAGTCATGACTGTTCTCCTGTGGCGTGGGCGGTACGGGTGTGCAGCGCATCGAGGAACGCGTCCCTCGTGCGCCAACGGTGGTTGCGGGCGGCGAGCTCGATCTCGAGCGGGTCGGCCCCTTCGCGGATGAGTTCGAGGATCTGCGTGTGCTCGTCGACCGAGTGGTTGGCGCGCCCTGGGACGTACGCGAACGTGGTGTCGCGGATGCCGGAGAGTCGGGCCCAGCCGCGATGGACGAGGTCGAGCAGATGCGGGTTCGGGCACGGGGCGAACAGCACGGAGTGGAACTGACGGTTCAACTCCGTGAAGCTGTGCGCGTCGAAGTGGTCGAGCAGTCGCGTCATGCGCTCATTGACCTCCGCGGCCTCGGCGAGGGCGTCGGCGTCGAGCAGGGGAGCGGAGAGCGCGGTGGCGGCGCCTTCGACGAGCCCCAGCGTCTGCATGGTGTGCGCGTACTCGCTCTCGTCCACGAGCGTCACCCTGGCGCCGACGTTGCGCTCGAACGTGACGAGACCTTCGGCTTCGAGACGGCGGATCGCTTCCCGGACCGGGACCACGCTCATGTCGAGCTCCTCGGCGATCGCGCCGAGCACCAGGCGGTATCCCGGGCCGAAGACGTGTGCAGCGATGCGGGAGCGGATCCAGGTGTACGCCTGCTCCGACTTGCTGGTGCTGGCGACCGTGGTCATCGCTGACCCCGGTCGGACGTGGCGGCCTCGTAGCGGGCGCGCCACTCCGCGTTGAGGGGGAACAGTCCATCGACCGGATGCCCGGCGGCGACCTGCTCGGCGATCCAGGCGTCCTCGATCTCCTGGGCGACCGCATCGGCGGCGACCTCTTCCGCCAGACCGGGGGGGATGACGATCACGCCGTCGCTGTCGCCGACGATGATGTCGCCGGGCTGCACGGTCGCCCCGCCGCAGGAGATCGTGACATCCACGTCCCACGGCACGTGTTTGCGTCCGAGGACCGACGGGTGCGCGCCCTGGGAGAACACCGGCAGACCGATCTCGGCCACGGCATCGAAGTCGCGGACCCCGCCATCGGTGACCACACCGGCCGCCCCGCGGGTCTTCGCCCGAAGCGCGAGGATGTCGCCGAGGGTGCCCGTGGTGGCGTCGCCCCGTGCCTCGATGACGATGACCTCATCTTCGTCGACCGCGTCGAAGGCGCGCTTCTGGGCGTTGTACCCGCCGCCGTGGGCCGTGAAGAGATCTTCGCGGAACGGCACGAACCGCAGCGTCTTCGCGGTGCCGACGATCTTGCGACCCGGGATGTTGACCGACACCCCGTCGATGAAGCAGGAGTGGTGGCCACGCTTGCGGAGCTGCGCCGAGAGCCCGGCGGTCGGGGCTTCGAGGAGCAGCGTCCGCAGCTCGGGCGAGAGCGCGGAAGCCTTCTCGACAGGGGGGAGGCCGGCTTCCTCGCGCGACCCCCAGGCCTCGGTGCGCTGCAGATCGTCCACGGCGGGGAGTGAGCCGAGGTCGCCGTCGAACGGGACATCGCCCTGCGTCACGGTGGTGATGAGTCGGCCCGAGGTCGGGGCGCCGGGAGCGGTCGGGGCGTCCACCTCGACCTCGACGACATCACCGGGGACGATGACGGAGGAGCCGGCGGGGGTGCCGGTGAGGATCACGTCGCCGGGTTCGAGGGTGAAGTGCTGGGAGAGGTCGGCCACGAGCTGCGCGAGGGGGAAGATGAGCCCCGCCGTGGTGTCGTCCTGGCGGAGTTCGCCGTTGACCCAGGTGCGCACCCGGAGGGCTTCGGGGTCGACCGAGCGGGCGTCGATGACGTCCGGGCCGAGCGGTGTGTAGCCGTCGCCGCCCTTGGAGCGGACGTTCGAGCCCTTGTCGTTCGCGCGGAGGTCGTACAGGCCGAGGTCGTTCGCTGCGGTGACCCCGCCGACGTGCGACCAGGCCTCGGCGAGCGGGACCCGACGCGCCGCCGTGCCGATCACGAGGGCGATCTCCCCTTCGAAGGCGAGCAGCTCGGTGCCGGCGGGGCGTTCGACCGTGCCTCCGGAGGCGGCGACGGAACTCGCCGGCTTGAAGAAGTAGGAGGGGGAGGCGGGGCGCCTGCCGCGCTGATCAGCACGGGACGCGTAGCTCAGATGGATCGCGATGATCTTGCCGGGGCGGCTGATGGTCTCCGTCACGGGGCGCCTCCTCGCGCTCGTCTGCGACGCCTTGTGCGTCGTATTCGAAATCATATATCATCGGTTCACCCCTCGGCAAGCATTTGGATCCGTTCCGCTGCGCGCCGTGACAATGCGGTCACAACCAGAAGGAGACACCCCATGAGCGGGCAGTCACAGGATGGGTTCACGCCCACCGGAACCATCGCGACATCGGCCGATCGGCGCCGCGTCGTCTTCGCAACCGTCGTCGGAACCACCGTCGAGTGGTACGACTTCTTCATCTACGCCACAGCGGTCGGACTCGTGTTCGGGCAGCTGTTCTTCGAGCCCCTGGGCGCGAACAGCGCGCTGGTCGCCTTCGCGACGGTCGGCGTCAGCTTCCTCTTCCGCCCGCTCGGCGCCTTCCTCGCGGGGCACTACGGCGACAAGCTCGGGCGCAAGACCGTGCTCATGTGGACGCTCATCCTGATGGGCGCCGCGACCGCGCTCATCGGACTCCTGCCCACGTACGAGACGATCGGGATCACGGCGCCGATCCTCCTGGTGCTGCTCCGCATCATCCAGGGCATCTCCGCCGGCGGTGAGTGGGGCGGCGCGGTGCTGATGGCCGTCGAGCACGCTCCGCGCAAGAAGCGCGGCATCTTCGGCGCGTCGCCGCAGATCGGCGTTCCCCTCGGCCTGCTCCTCGCCTCGGGCGTGATGGCGCTGATGACCGTGATCGCTCCCGGCGCGCAGTTCATGGCCTGGGGCTGGCGGGTGCCGTTCCTGCTCAGCGTGGTGCTGATCCTCGTCGGCTACTACGTGCGTCGCAAGGTCGAGGAGAGCCCGGTCTTCACCGAACTCGCCGCGCGCAAGGAGAAGGCGCAGATGCCGATCGCGCAGCTGTTCCGCAAGCACCTGCTGCTCGTCATCATCGCGGCCCTGGTGTTCGCCGGCAACAACGCCGTCGGCTACATGACCACCGGCGGATACATCCAGGGCTACGCGACCAACCCCGAGGGGTCGATCGGCCTCGAGCGCGGACCGGTCCTCTGGGCTGTCGCGGGTTCTGCCGTCACCTGGCTGCTCACGACCCTTCTCGCCGGATGGCTGTCCGACCGCATCGGCCGTCGTACGACGTACGTCATCGGATGGGTGTTGCAGCTGATCGGTGTGTTCACCCTGTTCCCGCTCGTGAACACCGGCGAGATCGGTCTGCTGTTCGCCGGTCTCGCGATCCTGACCATCGGTCTCGGCTTCACCTACGGCCCGCAGGCGGCGCTGTACGCCGAACTGTTCCCTGCGAGCATCCGCTTCTCGGGAGTGTCCATCTCCTACGCGATCGGCGCGATCGCTGGAGGGGCGTTCGCACCGACGATCGCCACGGCCATCGTGAGTGCGACCGGCTCGACGGACGCCGTCACGTGGTACCTCGCCGGGATGACGGTTCTCGGACTGATCGCCACGCTGCTGCTGCGCGATCGCTCCGGCATTCCGCTCGGACCGGACCACGAGGCGGAGCAGTCCGTCAGCCCGATCCACGGACTCGCGAAGGCCTGACCCGCTCCGGTCTCGCTCTTCGCCCCGTTACGCTCTTCGCCCCGTTGCGGGATCGAAAACGCGCGTCTACTCACTCGTAGGCGCGCGTTTTTGATCCCGCACGCGCTGTTGTGGGCCGGGAGGGGTCAGCCGGCGAGGGAGTCGCGGATGGCCTCGGCCGAACGCCGGAGGCGCGCGGCGATCGCGGCATCATCGAGCGCGGTCGCCACGTGCACGACGGCGATCGCGGCGGGGCGCTGACCTCGGAGCGCGAGCGGTACCGCCACCGACTGCACGGTGGGGATGACCTCGTCGTGGCTGGTCGCGAAGCCGCGGTCCTTCGTCGTCTCGACGTCTGCGGGGAGGGAGGAGGGGGCGCCCGCCGGCCACTCGGCAGGCGGGAGCTGCGCCAGGATGGCCTTGCCCGGTGCGCCGACGGTGACGGGATGCCGGGCGCCGGGGCGCTGCGCGACACTGGCGACCGCATGGCGGGGCTCGACACTCGCCAGCGTGATGCACTCCCCGCCGTCGAGCACGGCGAGGAAGCATGTCATGCCCAGCTCGTTGGCGATCGCGGTGAGCTCGGGGAGCGCTTCGGCCTGGAGGTCATGGGCGACACCGGCCGCGAGCGCCGCCATCCGGGCGCCGAGACCCACGGCCCCCGCGGCATCGCGCGTCACCAGGCGGTGGTCTTCGAGTGTGCGCACCAGGCGGTAGGCGATCGAGCGGTGCACCCCGAGGCGGGCGGAGATCTCGTCGATCGTGAGCGCCCCGCGCGCGTCGGCCAGGACTTCGAGGATGCGGATGCCGCGGCTCAGGGTCTGCGAGGCGGGGGAGGTCTTCGTGTTCTCGGGCATGCGGGTGCTCCCTTGCGATGTGCGGCGCCGCGGGCTACGCTGTGTTCAATAGTAGAACAGCATGTTCGAATATAGAACACAGCGTTCGACGAAAGCAAGACCCGCAGGCAAGACCGACGAAGAAGTCCGGAAGGAATCGACGACGATGCAGTTCCACCACCACGGCTATGTCTCCGCTGACCCGCGCGTGCAGGACGCCGCCGGAATCGGTGCAGACCGGCCCGCCGACATCCCGGACGAGATCGACGTGCTCACCGTCGGCTCCGGTCCCGCAGGCATGCTGCTCGCCGCTCAGATGTCGCAGTACCCCGGCATCTCCACCCGGATCATCGAGAAGCGCGGCGGACGTCTCCCGCTCGGTCAGGCGGACGGCATCCAGCCCCGCAGCGTCGAGACGTTCCAGGCGTTCGGATTCGCCGAGCGGATCATCGCCGAGGCGTACAACATCGGCTGGATGAACTTCTGGGGCCCGAATCCTGACAAGCGCGACGAGATCGTCCGCACCTCCCGGACGTCCGACTACGCCTACGACATCTGCGAGTTCCCGCACCTGATCGTCAACCAGGCGCGCGTCCTCGACTACTTCGCCGAGTCCGCTGCGCACGGCCCCGGCAGGGTCGTCCCCGACTACGGCGTGGAGTTCACGGGCCTCACCGTCCACGACGACGGCGCGTACCCGGTCGAGGTGGGGATCCGCTACGTCGCGGGGGAGCGCGTCGGCGAGGAACGGACCATCCGTGCCCGGTTCGTCGTCGGCTGCGACGGCGCGCGCAGCGGTGTGCGACAGGCGATCGGGCGGACGCACGTGGGAGCGTCCTCGGCGCACGCATGGGGCGTGATGGACGTCCTCGTCAACACCGACTTCCCGGACTGGCGCACCAAGTGCGCGATCAACTCCGAAGCGGGCAACATCCTCCACATCCCGCGTGAGGGCGGGTACCTCTCGCGCATGTACATCGATCTGGGTGAAGTCGCCGACGACGATGACCACCGGGTGCGGCAGACGCCCATCGAGGAGATCATCCGCCGGGCCAACGAGATCCTGCACCCGTACACGCTCGACGTACGCGAGGTCGCCTGGCACAGCGTGTACGAGGTCGGTCACCGGGTCACCGACGGCTTCGACGACGTGATCGACGAATCGGGACGCACCCCGCGGGTGTTCCTGACCGGTGACGCCTGCCACACCCACAGCGCCAAAGCCGGCCAGGGTATGAACGTCTCGATGCAGGACGGCTTCAACCTCGGCTGGAAGCTCGGCTCGGTCCTCACGGGTCGCGCCCCCGAGACGCTGCTGGCGACGTACGGTGCGGAACGGCGACCGGTGGCACAGCAGCTCATCGACTTCGATCGGGAGTGGTCGACGCTGATGGCGCGCAAGCCGGAGGAGATCTCCGACCCCAACGAGCTGGCGACCTACTACCTCGCCACCGCCGAGTTCCCCTCCGGGTTCATGACGCAGTACACCTCGTCCATGATCACCGGAACAGACGCCCATCAGGCGCTCGCGACCGGCTATCCGCTCGGCAAGCGCTTCAAGTCGGCCGAGGTCGTGCGGGTCGGCGACGGCAACGTCATCCACCTGGGGCATCACGCGAAGGCCGACGGACGCTGGCGTGTCTATGCGTTCGGCGACCGCACCGGTGACGCGCTCGCCGCCTGGGCGGAGAAGGCCGAGCCGCTGTTCGCCCGCTTCACCCCGGCCGATGCCGACGTGGATGCACTCTTCGACGTCAAGGCGGTCTACCAGCAACCGTTCGAAGAGGTGGAAGTGACTTCGGCGCCCGCGCTGTTCCAGCCGAAGACCGGCCCCCTCGGGCTCACCGACTGGGAGAAGGTCTACGCAGCGGGCCCCAGCAAGTGGTGCGAGACCGACATCTTCGCGGCGCGTGAGCTGTCGCGCGACGGAGTGGTGGTCGTCGTGCGACCCGACCAGTACGTCGCGGCGATCTTCCCGCTCGATGACACGGCTGCGTTGGCGGACTTCCTCGACGGGGCGTTTCTTCCCGCGGAGTGAGGCGCCGGAGCCTTGCGCTCCGTTTCCCTCTCCGTTTCCCTCTCCGCCTCCCTCTCTGCCTCCAGCGGCAGGCTCCAGCGGCAGGGCGGGCCGGTCCTCCTGAAGGAGAACTCACGAAAAGAAGGAGCGTTCAGGCCATCTGCTCCTTCATGTCGTGAGTTCTCCTTCGTTCGGGGGGGGCGAGCGCGAGCGAGAGGGAAGGGGGACGGTGCACGAGCGGGGAGCGCGAGCGGGAAGGGGTGCGGGGGCAGGGACGGCGCGTGGACATGACACGTGTCATGTCCAGGAGATGACACTGCCCTCCGGACTCCGTTGCCGCGACGGGCGAGGCTGGAGGCATGAACAACTCCTCCGTGGACGAGTCGGCGACGCGGGTCACCGCGCGACCGGCATCCGAGGTCCCGAACGATGATCCCGTGGTGCTCGAACTGCGCGCCGTGAAGCGACACTTCGGCGTGGGCGACCGCCGCGTGCACGCGGTCGATGGTGTGGACCTGTCGATCCGACGCGGTGAGGTGGTCGCGCTGCTCGGCCCCAACGGCGCGGGCAAGACGACCACACTCGACATGCTGCTCGGACTCACTGAACCCAGCAGCGGTACCGTGCGGGTGCTCGGTGTCACGCCCGAACGCGCGACGTCGAGTGGGGCGATCGGGGCCGTGCTGCAGACCGGCGGTCTGCTCGGCGACCTGACCGTGGGCGAGACCGTGCGCCTCATCGCCTCCTTGCACGGATCCGACGCGCTGGGACGGGTTCCCGAGGTGATGGCTCGCGCCGATCTGGATCACCTCTCCCGTCGCCGCGTTGCGAAGTGCTCCGGCGGCGAGCAGCAGCGGGTGAAGTTCGCGCTCGCGATGGTCTCCGACCCGGACATCCTCGTGCTCGACGAGCCCACGGCGGGCATGGACGTCACCGCGCGTCGTCACTTCTGGGACGTGATGCGGGCGGATGCGGATGCCGGTCGCACGATCATCTTCGCCACCCATTACCTCGAAGAGGCAGAGCAGTTCGCTCGCCGGACCGTGGTGATGCACCGCGGCACGGTCGTCGCGGACGCTCCCACCGCGCTGCTGCGTGCAAGCCTCGGAGAGCGCACTGTGTCGGCGACCGTCGCCGAGACCTCGACGGCCCTCGTCGCCACGTTGGTGGCCACGGAGGGTATCGCGGACGTGCGCCTGGACGGTGACCGGGTGAGCCTGCGGGCCGCGGACTCCGATGCCGTCGCCCGCCTCCTCCTCGACCACGGCGCTCACGATCTCGAGATCGCCGCTCCCACCCTCGAAACCGCCTTCACGGCGCTGACGGAGAACTGACATGCTCGTCTCACCCACCATGCTGCGCATCGAAGGCGTCCGCCAGCTGCGCAATCCCTACACGCTCGCGTTCACTCTGGCCATGCCGGTCGCGATGTACCTGCTGTTCGGTGCCGGGATGGGCTACGGCTCCCTGTCCGCCGGCAACGGCAACGTCTCGTTCTACGTGATGACGTCGATGGCCGCCTACGGCACCGCCGTGGCGATGTCTTCGCTCACCTCCCTCGCCGCGACCGAGGCGAAGCAGGGGTGGGGGCGCCAGCTGGCGATGACCCCGCTCACCACTGCCGGCTACGCGGTGACCAAGCTGCTCACCGCCGTCTCCTTCGCGACGCTGGCCCTGCTGGCGGTCTTCACCGCAGGCATGATGACAGGGGCACAGGTCGAGGATGCCTGGCGCTGGGTCGCGACCGCCGGCATCATCCTCGGGATCGGCTTGATCTACGGACTGTTCGGCCTCGGTGTCGGGCTCTTCTTCAGCTCGGACTCCGCGGCGGCGCTCGCCTCCATCTCGATGACGTTCTTCGCGTTCTTCGGCAACGTCTTCATGCCGCTCGACGGCGTGATGCTCGACATCGCTCGGTTCACCCCTCTGTACGGCTTCGTCGCGCTGAGTCGTTGGCCGCTCACGGAAGGCGTGCTCACCACGGGGCAGACCGACGAACTGTGGATGCTGTTCCTCAACGTCGCCGTGTGGCTCGCGCTGTTCGTCCTGCTGGTGACGATGGGAATCAAGCGCTCGCGGGCGCGCCAGTAGCGGTGCGCACCGACAGTAGGTTGGACGGATGACGCAGCACACGAATCCGGATCGCCCGGAGTCACCGGGGCCCTCCCACGAAGCCGCGACCTTCGCGGCGGCGGGTGCGGCCCCGGCGGCCTGGTCGGCTCCCGGCGCACGCCGCGCCACCGGGAAGGACCCGTGGGCGCGGTTCGGCTGGCTGATGGCCGTGATCTGGCTCGTGTTCCTCGTGTACCCGGTCATAGCGCTGGTGCACTCCGAGGCGGCACCGGCCTGGGTCGTCGTCGGCTGGATCGCTCTGTTCGTCTTCGTCGTCCTCTACATCACCGGCTTCATCCACGGCATGCGCGGGGGCGGGGGACTGGGACGCCCACCGTCGAGGCGGCAGTGGGCCACCTTCGCCGCGCTGATCGGTTGCGCGCTGATCTCCGTCCCGGCTGAGGGTGGATCGGCCCTGAGCTTCCTGCCGTTCATCATGTCGTTCGCCTCCTATGGCCTGACCCGTGTCTGGCACTGGATCACGACGATCGGCGCCGTCGTGGTCACCGTGGCCTGCGTCTTCCTCATCCCCGGCGGCTTCACCTACCTCTCCGTGCTCGCCATCGTGGTCCTGCTCGGTGTCGTGAACACCGTGTCGACCTGGCTCATCATCCGTTCCGCGGAGGCGGAGCGACTCGGCCTCGAGCTGGCGACCAGCGAAGGACGCGAAGCCGTCGCCCGCGATGTGCACGACCTGATCGGCCATTCGCTGACCGTCGTCGGGCTCAAGGCGCAGCTGGTGCGGCGACTGATGGACTCGGATCCGGAGCGGGCGAAGGTCGAGCTCGCCGACATCGAGCGACTCACCGCCGAGGCGATCGCGGGTGTGCGCTCGACGGTGGCGGGAGCGCGTGCGACGACGCTCGTGGAGCAGCTCGCGTCGTCGCAGGATTCCTTCCGCGCGGCCGACATCGAGGTGCGGGTCGACGGTGAGCCCGGCGCGCTGTCTCCCGCCCAGGCGCTCACCGCGAGTTGGATCCTGCGCGAGGCGACCACCAACACGCTCCGCCATTCGCGCGCGCGCACGGTGCTCGTACGACTCGCGCCCGGACGCATGATCGTGGAGGACGACGGGGTGGGCATCAGCGGGAGCGAAGGGAACGGCATCCACGGAATGCGCGAGCGCGCGGCGGCCGCGGGCGCAGGATTCGTCATTGGGCCGGCGGGCGCCTCCGGAGGCTCCGGCACACGGGTGGAGGTGACGTGGTGAGCACGTCGCAGGACGGCGGCACGATCCGTCTGCTGATCGCCGACGATCAGGCGCTGGTGCGCGGGGCGCTCGGAGCCCTGCTGGATCTTGAGCCCGACCTCGACGTGATCGGCATGGCCTCCGAGGGAGCAGAGGCGGTGCGGCTCGCGACGGAGCTGCGACCGGATGTGTGCCTGATGGACATCCAGATGCCGGGGATGGACGGCGTGGAGGCGACGCGCCGCATCCGCGAGGCGAGTGCCGGGACGCGGGTGCTCGTCGTCACGACCTTCGCCCGACCGGGCTACCTGCGTTCGGCGTTGGACGCCGGGGCGAGCGGCTTCATCGTGAAGGACACCCCGGCAGAACAGCTCGCGGAGGCCGTGCGTCGGGTGCATGCCGGGCTTCGCGTGCTCGACCCCGTGCTCGCGGCGGACAGCCTGTTCGAGGGAGCCAACCCGCTGAGCGATCGGGAGCAGCAGGTGCTCCGCCTCGCGGCGGACGGACGCTCAGCGGCGGCGATCGCCGCCGAGGTGTTCCTCTCTGCGGGCACCGTGCGCAACCACCTGTCCGCGGCGATCGGGAAGACCGGGGCGGGCAACCGGGCCCAGGCGGTGCGGATCGCACTCGACAAGGGATGGATCTGACGACCCGGACTCCGCTCTGCGGCGATGTCGGTGCCCGCGCGTACCGTGGATGCCGACGGGCGAAGGCGCCCGGGAGGAGGGTGTGATGGACTGGAAGATCGAACTCATTTTCGTGCCGGTGACCGATGTGGACCGGTCGAAGGCCTTCTACGAAAAGGTCGGCTTCCACGCGGACTGGGACCAGACTCCGGTCGAAGGACTCCGCTTCGTGCAGATGACGCCGCCCGGATCGGCGTGCTCGATCGCTTTCGGCACGGGGCTGGGCATCGACCTCGAGCCTGGAAAGCAGAACACGATCCAAGTCGTGATCCCGGATGCGGACGAGGCCCTTGCTCACCTGAAGGGGCTCGGTGTCGAGGCGCGAGGGGTCGACGAACTCGCGTGGGGGCGTTTCGTGTCCTTCGACGATCCCGACGGCAACTCCTGGACGCTGCAGGAGCTGCCCGACTACGGCGCCTAGCGTTCCGCGACCACCAGAGCTCTCGGATCACTCGATGCGGGTGGCGCCTCCGGAGACGACGATGCCGCCCCGCTCCGGGATCGTGACCAGGAGTTCGCTGGGGCGCCCGACGTGCGCGCCCTGGCGGATGCGTGTCGTGGACAGGGGGACACCTCGGTGCCTCAGATACGCTCCCGTCGCTGCGGCCGCGGAACCGGTAGCCGGATCCTCGGTGATGCGTCCGACCGGGAACAGGTTCCTCGCCTCGATCTCGGCGGGGTCGTCGGCATGGAGCACCGTCACTGTCCCGAGCCAGCCCTGATCCCGCATGAGGGCGGCGACGTCGGCCGGGGCGAAGCGGAACTGATGGAACAGCTCCCGGTCCGCCAGGAAGACGATCGGATGCCAGTTGCCCGCGAACGCCTCCTGCACCGGGAATCGCGGATCCAGGTCGGAGGGGAGGAGCCCGAGCAGCGCCAGCAGCCGGTCGCGCACGCCCACTTCGAGATCACGCACCTCCGGCTCCACGCTCGTGAACGACACGGTGACGGTTCCGTTCGCATCCGTCTCCGACTGCAGCGTCACCCTCCCCGCCGCGGTGTCGAAGACCACGGTTCCCGGCCCATCCCGTTCAGCGAGAGCAACCGCGGTCGCCACGGTCGCATGACCGCAGAAGGGCACCTCTGCAGCCGGGGACCAGTACCGCACCCGAACCCGAGGTGCGCCGTCGTGTGAGTCGGTGCCCACCAGGAACGCCGTCTCGGAGAACCCGACGTCCGCGGCGATCCGCTGCATCGTGTCGTCGTCGAGGGCGGATGCGTCGAGGACGACTCCGGCGGGGTTGCCGCCGCCGGGCGCCGCCGAGAAGGCGCTGTATCGCAGGACCTGCGTGTGATCGGGCATGGCGAGGAGCCTACTGGACCGCCGTGGTCAGGAGTTCACGCGAATGATCTCCTGTTGGTACGGGGCGATGACATCCCCGGAGATGCGCAGGTCGAGCAGCAGGAACCGACGCGACGAGGGGTCTTCGGCGGTCCATGCCTCGAGTCGATCTAGGTCGGCGAGGGTGCGCACGACGACACCTTCTGCGCCGACGGCGGCACCGAATGCCGCGAAGTCGACCTCCGGGATGCGCATCGGGGCCTCTGCCAGCCCCTTGAGGCCGTACAGGTTCACCTCGGCACCGTACGCCGCATCGTTCCACACGACGGCCATCCCCCGGCCGCCGGCTGCGCGGACCGCGGATTCCAGGTCGGCGATCGCCATCAGTCCGCCGCCGTCCCCGGAGGTGAGGACGATGGTCGACTCGCGCCGTGCCAGTGCGGCACCGACGACGCTCGGCCAGCCTTGACCGATCGACTGGAATGCGGTGCCGACCATCATCATGCGATCGGGCGCGGCGACCGGCCAGTACATGTTCGCCCATCCGATGAAGTGCCCGCCGTCGGAGACCACGATCCGATCTTCGGGGAGCATCTCGGCGATGCGCCGCGCCGCGGAGCGCGGGTCGAGGCGCCCGTCGGGGGCGAGGTCGTCCCCGTCGTCGTAGGCGCGGGCGGAGGCGACATCGACGCTCTCCCGCCAGGGGTCCGCGACCGTGATCGTGCCGATGCGGTCCACGAGTGCTTCGGCAGCGACTCGCGCGTCCGCGCGGACGAAGCCGCCGACGTGTGCGTGCGTCGCCGCGGGCGCGATGTCGATCTGGAACACCGTCGTGCCCGGCGCGAACAGCTCGCCGAATCGCATCGTGAACTGGTTCAGTGACGCGCCGAACACGACGGCCACGTCGGCAGTGTGAATCAGTTCCATCGCGCCGTCCGCACCGAAGCCGCCGGTCACCCCCAGGTCGTACTGCGTCTCGGGGAACACTCCACGACCGAGGGCGGACGACGCGGTCAGCGCGCCGGTGGCCTTGGCGAGCTCGCCCAGGGCCGTGCTCGCGCCGGAGAGCCAGGCGCCGCGGCCGGCGAGCAGGAACGGGCGTTCGGCACCGGCCAGGGCGGCGGCGATCTGGTCGAGCATCCCCTCGGCGAACTCCCCGCGCGGGGCGAGGGGTGCCGGAACGCGCGGCGACGGAGCAGCGGGCACCTCTCCGGCTTCGAGAGAGGCCACGTCATAGGGGATCGCCAGCACGACGGGAACCCGATACGTGAGGGCGTGCTCGATCGCGATGACGGTGGTGGCCGCGGCGTCCGCACGACCGACGGTATACGTGCGCGCACCGACGGCCGAAGCGAGCGCGATCTGATCGACGTCCCACGGACGGGGGCCCGAGGTGGGTTCATCGCCGACCACGAGCACGAGCGGCACGTGCGCCTGCACGGACTCGGCGAGGGCGGTGAGAGTGTTGGTGAAGCCGGCACCGTACGTCGAGGTGCCCGCGGCGATCCGCCCGGATGCGCGGAAGTGGGCATCGGCGGCGACCACGGCGCCCTGCTCGTGGCGGACGGCGGTGAACGTGGCCTCCGTCTGCTTCTCGAGCGCATCGAGGAAGTAGGCGTTGCCGTTTCCCATCACCCCGAAGACGGCGTCGATGTGCTGGGCGAGGGTGAGGGCGACGTGCGCGGACACGGTGGGCATGCGAAAGCCTTTCGAGACAGGGACGGAGGAACTGCGGGATCCGTATGTGTCTCGCCTCCGCGTCGTCGTGGAGTGCTTCGTGCCTCTTTTTCAGGCACCGGCGTGGCCGGACCCGCCCATTCTACCGGCGGAGGGGTGCCGGCCGATGCGGGAGAATGCTCAGATGACAGATGCATCGATCGAGCGCGAGACGCTCACCTGGGATGGCTTCGGAGCGGCGACGCGTGATCTGGCACGGGACATCCTCGCCAGCGGCTTCGAGCCGGAGGTGGTCGTGGCCATCGCGCGAGGCGGTCTGCTTCCGGCCGGTGCCATCGCCTACGGTCTCGGTGCGAAGAACTGTGGTGCGATCAACGTCGAGTTCTACACCGGGATCGGCACCGTGCTCGATGCGCCCGAGGTGCTTCCGCCGGAGCTCGACATGGCGTACCTCGACGGACGCCGGGTGCTGCTCGTGGACGACGTCGCCGACTCCGGGCGTACGCTCGCGCTGGCCGTGCAACTGCTGAAGGACAAGGGTGCCGACGTGCGGTCCGTCACGATCTACACCAAGCCGTCGACCATCATCCAGCCCGACTTCGCCTGGAAGGACACCGACCTCTGGATCAACTTCCCGTGGTCTTTCCGCGGCACCGTGCGCGAAGAGGATCTCGGGCTGGCGCCCTCGGCCTGATCGCGCGTCACCCGCGCAGCAGCGCCCGAAGCGCCTGGATCGTGTCGGCTTCACTCGGCGACTTGTCGTCCCGGTACCCCTTGACCCGTGCGAAGCGCAGGGCGAGACCACCCGGATAGCGCGGGGAGCGCTGCACGCCGTCGATCGCGATCTCCACGACGATCTCCGGGCGCAGGAACACGGTCGACGCCGTGCGGTGCGACTCGTGCTCGGGGAAGTGCTCGGTCTGCCACTTCAGCACCTCATCGGTGAGGCCCTTGAACGTCTTGCCGACCATGACGAACCCGCCGGGGTCGCCGAACTCGCCTTCCGGGTCGCGGGCGCCCAGGTGCAGGTTCGACAGCCAACCGCGACGGCGGCCGGAACCCCACTCCGCGCCGAGGACCACCAGATCGAAGGTCAGCACGGGTTTGACCTTGACCCAGGACTTGCCTCGGCGACCGGCCGCGTAGGGGGCGTCGATCGCCTTGACCACGACTCCCTCATGGCCCGCGGCGAGGGCCTCGCGCGAGAGACGTTCAGCGGCCTCCGCATCGGCGGTGACGAGCCCGGGCATCCGCCAGTCGCCGGCCACGCGTTCCAGCTCTGCCAGCCGCACGGAGAGCGGCTCGTCGAGCAGGTCGCGCCCGTCCACGTGCAGCACGTCGAAGAACCACGGCCGCAGCACGAGGTCTCTCGACACCTCGGCCCCGAACCGCGACATCGTCTCCTGGAACGGGCGCGGCCCTCCGTCTTCATCGAGCGAGAGCGTCTCGCCGTCGAGGATGACATCGTTCACCGGAAGCGCACGCACGATCTCGACGAGCTCCGGCACACGGTGCGTGATGTCGGCCAGACTCCGGGTGTAGACGCCGACGTCGTCTCCCTGACGGTGCACTTGGATGCGGGCGCCGTCGAGCTTGTACTCGACCGACGCCTCACCCGTGATCTCCAGCGCAGCAGTCGTCGTCGCCGCCGTCGCCGCGAGCATCGGGAGCACGGGGCGCCCGACCTGCAGTCCGACGGACTCGAGGTCTTCTGCGCTTCCCGTGAGGGCGATGCGGGCGGTCTCACCGAGGTCGCCCGACAACATCGCCGCGCGGCGCACGACGGCGGCCGGACGGTCGGAGGCCCGCGCGATCGCATCGAGGAGCACTCCCGACAGGGCCCCGGTGCGCAGCTCGCCGAGCATCGCGCGAACCAGGAAGTCCCACTCGGCGGCGGTGGCGCGCGCAGCCAGATCGACGAGGATGCCGGTGCGGGCGGCGGCCGAACCGGAACCGGAGGTCGTGGCGAGCACGTCGAGCGCGGCATCGACGTCGCCGACGCTCAGCGAGGGATCGTCGGCATGCGTGATGTCGAGAGCCGTGAGTCCGCGCCATCCGACGCCGAGCCGGCCCTGCCGCGGCGAGGCGAGCAGGAGACCGATCAACGCGGGGAGCTCGGATGGTTCCGCGCGCGCGAGAAGGTCGGCCAGGGCGTCGATCTTGGCGAGCCGGGACGACGTGGCCCCGACGCGATCGGCTGTGGTGACCAGCTCTGCGAGCATCATCTGGGCATTCTCGCACCGGCGTCCGACAATCGCGCGGTGCTCAGGGGAGACCTGAGGGGCCGGGGAGAGCGCGAGCGACCGTGGGCGTCGGTGCGTCCGGAGATGTCCGAGGCGCATGCCAGAATGAGGCGCATGATCGTCGAGACCGCCACGCTGGGCAGCCGTGCGGTCGGCGAGGCGCTCGATCTTCCCGAACTCGACGGCGACCGTTCGCTGCGAATGCTGCTGCGCACGCTCGTCGAGCAAGGGCTCGTCGCGTACGAGGCGCATCGTTCGCGTTCGGCTCTGCTGCACATCCTCACGCCCGCCGATCTGGTCGAGGGCGCGTCCACAGGCCGCTACGGGCGCGAGCCTCGCGAACTCCCTGCTCCTCCGGCCTTCGATACCGCCTACATCCGCGCGGTCGAGGCGTTCAACGACGAACTCTTCTTCGCCTTTCTGGACGATGTCCGGATCACCGACCTCGACGACATCGTCACGATCGAACCGCGATCCCGCCTCCGGCTGGTGCGGCTGGTCGCGCTGACGGGATAGGGAATCAGTTGCTGACCGCCGAACAGGCCAACGAAGAACTGCAGAAGAAGTGCTCCTGTGATCACAAGGGTCGACGTCCGATCCGTGCGAGCGGCATCCTGGCACCACGCCTCGCTCAACGCATCGCGGAGAACCTGAACGATCGGTCGGGAGACTTCGACGCCGTCGTCCGCGAGGAGCGCAAGCAGCAAGCGGCGGCACTCGCCACCGAACTCGATCAGCTCTCCGACGGGAAGCTCCGCAAGGTCCTCGTCGCCCTGTGCCCTCCGCTCGGCACCGAGCTGGCGGCCTGGTGGGAGAAGGCGAGGTCCGAGCGCTCCGCCGACCCCCTGTCGTCGAGGTGGGCGACGCTCGTCACACTGCTGAAGCACGTCAACCACTACCCACATCCGGTCGAGTGGCAGGCGACCTGGCTGGTGTACTTCGGGGAGTACACGCCGCTGGGCGAGGTCTTTGCCTCGGCGCTCGATGCCGGTAATAGCGAGGTGCGACGCATCCTCATCGACAGCCTCGAGGGCACGCATCCGGTCGGCGGCCCGTCACGGGAGGGCTACCGATCGCTGCTGGCGGCGCATGACCTCGCGGCGTGGGAGTTCGTCGGCAGGCAGCTACTGGAGGCAGGGCGGGCCGAGGGGCTGCGGCAGACGATCCTTGAAGCGGCCTCCGGTGGTCACCCCGATGCGTTCGCATTGCTGCTCGAGCTCGTCGTCGAGAACGACCTCGTGCGGTTCTCCAGCACGATCCGCGCGCTTACGGAGTGGGTGCAGGAGCCGTTCGACACGCGACGGTCCGCTCAGGCTGCAGAAGCCCTCGCGACGCTTGCGAAGGTCATGCGAACCCCTCTCTCGACCGAGCAGCTGCGTACAGGTTCGCCTGCCGAGGCATTCCTCGGCCTGTGGGCGCTCGCGTTCCGCGACGTCGAGGCGACCATCGCCGCAGCCTCCGTGCTCCTCGCCGAGCCCGATGCGGGGAAGCGTCTCGCCGCGGCGCGGATCCTCGTCATGCTCGCTCGTCCCGCCGCCGCCGATGTGCTCGCGACGGCCTTCGCGGATGAAGACCTCGCGGTGTTGCGCACCGCGCTGGGGGGCTGGTGGATCGACGGTGGCTTCGTGCGCGGGCCGGCTCCGCTCTCGGAGGGTGCCCTGTCCACGCTGCGAGAGCGCGCGCACCAGATAGGGGTCTCGCAGAACATCGACACGGGAATCCTGGCCCCTCGCATCGAGGCGCTGAAGCGGGCGGACCTCGTCGACCTCCTCACGGCGGCTTCCGGCCCCGATGACATCGACCTCACGATCGCCTCGGCGGACGCGCGCCGCTACGCGGTGGCGAAGTTCGCCAAGAACCCGAGCAAGTATCGTGCGGAGCTCTTTGCTCTTGCACTGGACGCCTCCTGGCACGTGCGCACCCCAGCTCGCGTTGCCCTCGAGGTCGATGAGATCACTGGTGCGGAGGCGCTGCTGCTCGAGAAGGCCCTGACGCGCAAGACCGATGACATCCGGAAGACGGCGCTCCGACTTCTGCAGAAGCAGACCCCCGAAGACGTGCGAGCGACACTGGGACGCCTGCGCGCCGGGAAGCCCGAGCAGCGACGCGCAGCCGATGAGCTCGCCGAACTCGCGGGGCTCACGGGGAGCGCCGCGGGAACGCCGCCGACGGACGCGGCGGCGCCGAAGAACGCGGCACCGAAGGACGCCCCCGTCGCCGGCGCGGGCGAGTCGTCGGCCACCGCGCAGCGGCCCGCGCTCCTGCGCTATGGCGTCGAAGACCGCACCCCTGCCATCCGTCCGACCCCGCCGCCGGCATCGCAGTGGGCGATCTACCACCCGGGCGCCCGGCGTATCTGGCAGTCGCTCGGTGCCTGGCTCGACGAGCACGCGAATGTCGAGGTGCACACGCGCGGGGGAGTGGAGCTTCTCTCCAACATCACGAGTATCGCGCGAAACGACGACGGATCGATGCCACTCGAGGCCCTCGTGCAGCCGTGGTGGGAGCGCGTCAGCGGCGAGCTGGTTGACGGCGGTGTCGAACTCGTCCTCCTCCGGCTGCTCCGTGCCGGCGGAGACGCGCGGGCGCGGCAGGTACTCGGAGACCTGGGGGAGGAGACCGCGACGACGACCAGACAGCTCCGCGTCGCTCTGCTCGGACATCTGGCTCGCCGGGAATGGCGGCCGACCTGGGTGGAGCCGGTGCTCGACCTGATCGAGCTGGAAGCATCGGAGCTGCCGAGCGGAGCGCTCATCGGCCCGCGGAATGTGCGGTTCAACGAGGATCGCGCGCGCGTCGGATCCGATCCACGCGAGAACCTCGTCACCGTCGATCTCGCGCGCGGCTATCTGGATTCCGCCGTGCTCGACGACGGGCAACTGACGCGGTTGTGGCGGACGCTCCGCTTTCTCGACGAGCCGGAGGGCGCCGTCGATCAGTGGGACGGACCGCGGGTCGAGCTCACTGATCCGTCCCGGTGGGGCGTGGTGGAGATGGTCGTCGATCAGCCATTCCGGTTCCGTCCACCTGTCAACATCGTGACCGAGGCGTTCGAGCGGGGCATCGCCAGCCGTGCGGACCTCGTCGACCTCGTCGTGACCCGGCCCGCGCTGCGCTGCGAACTCCGCAACGGCGACACGAACCCCCTGGCGCAATTCAGCGGGATCACGTCGGCCTCTCCTCAGGTTCAGGCGGTCGTGGACGGCGTACAGCGCGCGGTGGTCGACCTCGAGCTTCCCCGGGGTGAGTTCGAGACGCCGTTCTCGGAGATGGCCATGTCGCTGCAGCGGGCGACCGGTGCCGAGAGCCTGGTCGCCGTGCTCCGCGCGCTGGGGCGTCGCCCCTTCGTGCGTCGTTACCTGTACGCCAAGGAGCGGGAGGGCGTGTTCTCGTACCTCGTGCGGATCCACCACCCCGCCGCCGACGACACCGCCGAGACCGTGGCCCGCGCCTTCGCCGGCGCGAAGATCCCGGAGAGTCGGATCATCGAGACCGCGATGTACTCTCCGCAGTGGGCGCAGCTGTTCGAGGAGTACCTCGGCTGGCCGGGGTTCGCTTCTGCGGTCTGGTGGATCCACGCGCACACCCCGGTGGACGGGCACGAGATCGGAATCCGGATCCGCAAGGAGCGATCGAGTGAGATCCAGCGGCGCACCCCGGTGTCCGAGGAGGATCGCGAACGAGGCAGCTCCGACGTCGAGTGGTTCTCGCGGATGCACGCGGAGCTGGGCGACGACCGGCTCGATCGCATCCTCAAGGCGGCGAAGTACGCGTCGTCGGCCGGGCAGCACACGCAGGCGGAGCTGTTCGCGAACGTGCTGCGTGGCCGGACCGGTGAAGACGAGCTGCTCCCGCGCATGCACGAGAAGCGGCACCAGGATGCCGTCCGCGCCTACGGCCTGCTGCCGTTGTCGGGCGATCCGGACGAGCTGCTGCGCCGCTACGAGGTACTTCGCGGCTTCGTCCGTACGGGCAAGACCTCCGGACCGCAGCGTCGCGCGGCCGAGACGGCGGCGGTGCACACCGCGCTGGAGAACCTCGCGCGCGCGGCCGGGTACCGTGATCCGCAGCGTCTGACCTGGGCGATGGAGGCGAGGACCTCCGCAGATCTCGGCCGCGGTGCCGTCACCGCCGTCGACGGCGATGTGACGGTGAGCCTGAGCATCGACGACCTCGGCCTGCCGGTCCTCGAGGTCGACCGCGCCGGGAAGACGCTCGCCGCGGTGCCGGCGAAGAGCCGCAAGGTGGACGAGATCGCGGCCCTGATCGCTCGCGCACGCGAGCTCAAGAAGCAGACGCAGCGGATGCGCGAATCCCTCGAGGCCGCCTGTGTGCTCGGTGACGTCATCGATGCGGAGGAGCTGGCACTCCTGCAGGCGCATCCCGTCCTGGGCCGCATGCTGCCGGAACTGGTGATGGTCGACGGTGAGGGTCGGGCCGGATTCCTCAGCGCGGCAGGAGACGAGCTCGTGCTCGCCGACGAATCGGTGATCCGTGCCGTCGGGGGTCTGCGCATCGCTCATCCGCTGGATCTGCTGGCGAGCGGCGATTGGCCCGATCTGCAGCACGCGGTCATGACCCGCGGTCGGCCGCAGCCGTTCAAGCAGGTCTTCCGCGAACTGTACGTCCTCAACGACAACGAGCAGACCGAGCAGGGTATCTCGTCGCGGAGGTATGTCGGCCACCAGCTCGATTCGCGTCGGGCCTCCGCGCTGTTCACCTCTCGCGGTTGGGTGCGCGACTACGGGTTCGGCTACGAGCGCACCTTCCACAACGAGAAGATCACCGCGTTCTGCAACACCTCGGGTGGTTGGGGGACCCCGGGCGAGGTCGAAGAGGCCGTGACCGACGACGTCCGGTTCGGGCACGTCGGTTCGCGTCTCGCGATCCCGCTGTCGGAGGTCCCCCCGCGGGTGTTCTCCGAGGCGATGCGAGACCTTGATCTCGTGGTGTCGGTCGCCCATGTGAGCGGTGTCGACCCGCAGAGCTCAGAGTCGACAATCGAGCTGAGAGCGCGCATCGTCGACGAGACCTGCCGGCTCCTGGGAATGCGGAACGTCGAGACCGACGGGCATCACGTGCGCATCAAGGGCGCGCTGGGCACGTACTCGGTGCACCTCGGATCGGGCATCGTGCATCGCATCCCCGGCAACACGCTGTTCATCATCCCGGTGAGCGCGCAGCACCGTGGGCGGGTCTTCCTCCCGTTCGTCGACGATGATCCGCGGACGGCGGAGATCGTGTCGAAGGTCGTGATGCTCGCCGCCGACGACAAGATCAAGGACCCGACGATCCTGAGTCAGCTGGTGCGCTGACCGGCGCGCTCAGTACCCGCGGAACTCCGGCTTCCGCTTCTCCTGGAAGGCGGCGAAACCTTCACGGTAGTCGGAGGTGTCGCAGAGGGCGGCCTGCGCGGCGTTCTCGATGCCCACCGCATCCCACAGCGTGAGCCGCTCGTCTCGGATGCGGGCGACCAGCTCCTTGCTCGCGAGGAAGGCTGCGGTGGCTCCGCGCGCGGCGGCGGCAGCGGCATCGGTCGTCGCCTGCACGACCTCGTCGTCGGGGAAGACGCGGGAGAAGAGGCCGGACGCCACGGCCTCGGCCCCGCTCATCAGGCGCCGCGTGTAGATCAGGTCGAGCGTCTTGTGCGCGCCGAGCCGGTCGAGGAAGAGTGCGTGGCCGCCGGAGTCGAGCGTCGCACCGAGCGCCGCGAATGGGGAGCCGACCTTCGCCGACTCGGCCACGTACACGACATCGGTCGCGATCAGGAGACCGAGCCCCACGCCGAGGCAGGCGCCGTGGGCGACCGCGAACGTCGGGGCGGGGAACCGGGACATGCGCTGCAGCAGCGGCGTCACGAGGCCGCCGAGGTAACCGAGCACATCGTCGTCCCGGGGGTCGACCCCGGAGATGTCACGGCCGGCGCAGAAGGCGCGCCCCTCTCCGCGGAGCACGAGCGCCCGCACCCCTGCGCCTTCCGCCTCGATGTATGCGGATTCCAGTTCGGCGAGGGCCCGCTCGTCGAGCGCATTCAGCTTCGACGGCGCGTTCAGCACGATCGTCGCGACGTCGTCGGCGATGGCGAGGTCGATCATGGGGGCCTCCGGGTCAGACGTCGTAGTCCACGACCACGCGGTCGCTGGTCGGATGGGACTGGCAGGTGAGCACGAATCCGCGCTCGAGTTCGTCGGGCTCCAGGGCGTAGTTCTCGGTCATGGTGACGCTGCCCTCGAGCACCCGGGCGCGGCAGGTCCCGCAGACGCCGCCCGCGCAGGCGAACGGAGCATCGGGGCGTACGCGCAACGCCGCGTTGAGCACCGACTCATGCGCATCCACCGGACTCTCCACCGTCGAGGAGACGCCGTCGAGGGTGACTTCGATGCGTACGGTCTTCTCGCCGGCACGCACCTGCACCGGCCGGGCCGCACGTGCCGGTTCGTCACCGGTCGTGAACAGTTCGAACCGGATGTGGGAGCGATCGACTCCGACGTCGGCGAGCACCTCGCGACAGAGATCGACCAGGGCGAGCGGCCCGCACAGGAACCATTCGTCGACGGTCGAGGGCGGGATGAGCGTGCCGAGGATCGTGCGGAGCTTCTCTTCGTCGATCCGCCCGGAGAGCACCGGCGCCGCGCGCTGCTCACGGGACAGCACGTGGTGCAGCACGAGCCGGGTCGGGTAGCGGTCCTTGAGGTCGGCGAGGTCTTCCAAGAACATCACGTCGAGCGTCGCCCGGTTCGTGTACAGCAGGGTGAACCGCGACGAGTCGGACCGGTTCAGCACCGTGTGTGCGAGCGCCATCAGCGGTGTGATGCCGGAACCGGCGGCGATCCCCACCACGTGACGGTCATCGAGGTCGTCGAGCGCCGAGGTGAAGGTGCCCTGGGGGCTCATCACGTCGATCTCGAATCCGGCGTGCAGGCCGGTCTGGGCCCAGGTGGAGAAGAGCCCGCCCTCGTCACGCTTCACGGCGACGCTCAGCCGGGTGTCCTGTCCGTCGTCACGGTGCTCCGGGGCGCGGCACAGCGAGTAGGAGCGCCGCACCTCCGTGCCGTCGAGGGTCGTGCGCAGCGCCACGTACTGACCGGGAAGGTGGTCGTACTCGTCGGCGAGGGCCGCCGGCACGGTGAAGGTCACCTCGACCGAGTCGTCGGTGAGCGGACGCACGTCTTCGACGACGAGCGTGTGGAACCGGGCGCGCGTGCGGGGTGCGGCGGCGCGGGGCGCAGCTGCGCGCGGAACGGGCGGCGGAGCGGAGGTGAAGAGCGACATGTCAGTGCACCTTGAAATGGTCGAAGGGCTCGAGGCAGGCACGGCACTCGAACAGCGCCTTGCACGAGGTGGAGCCGAAATGCGAGACCTCACGGGTGTCGAGCGAGCCGCACCGGGGGCAGCGCACGCTCAGCGAGACGCGGATGGGGCCGGTCGACACAGCGGCGCGGCCGGAGGGCGGCGCGATGCCGTATTCCGCGAGCTTGGTCTTGCCGGCATCCGTCATCCAGTCCGTCGTCCAGGCGGGGGAGAGGACGAGCCGCACCTCGACCTCGTCGAAGCCGGCCGCGGTGAGGGCGAGCACCACGTCGTCGCGGATCGTGTCCATCGCAGGGCACCCGCTGTAGGTCGGGGTGATGTCGACGTGGACCCGCGTGCCGTCGACCTCGACCGCACGGAGCACGCCGAGGTCCTCGATCGTGAGGACGGGCACCTCGGGGTCGGGGACGGCGGCGGCGATGCGCCAGGCAGCCTGCGTCGGAGTGAGCGTCACCATGTCGCCCCCGGATGCCGTCGCGCGAGCACCTGCATCTCGGCGAGGATGTGACCGAGAGGGGTGGCGTGGGCGCCGTGCCTCCCGCCGGCCGAGGACGGCATGACGGCAGGGACCGACAGCTCCGCCTCGGCGAAGACGGTGTCGACCACGCCGTCGAAACCGGCACGGAGACTCGACGGACGCACGGCCGAAGCGCCGAGCCGGTCGATCAGGTCGTCGTCGCGGAACAGCTCGTCGACATACGGCCAGACATCCCCGAGTGCCCGGATGATCCTGGCGCGCGACTCCTCGGTGCCGCCGGCGAGGCGCAGGACCCACTGGACGGCGTGATCGCGATGGTAGTCGACCTCTTTGAGGGACTTCTCGGCGATCGCCGCGAAGGTCTCGTCGCTGCTGGCGCGCAGTGCGGAGTAGAGCTCGAACATGAAGGTGGCGACGACGAACTGCCGGGCGATCGTCTGGGCGAAGTCGCCGTTGGGCTGCTGCACGATCCACGCGCAGCGGAACTCGGGCTCATCGCGGAAGAAGGCGAGCTCGTCTTCGCTGCGGCCGTCGTACGACCCCGCGTAGTGGAGGAAAGACCGCGCGTGGCCGAGGAGGTCGAGGGCGATGTTGCCCAGCGCGACATCCTCCTCCAGCTCCGGTGCCCGGGAGATCCAGGCGCCGAGCTGCTGCGACAGGATGAGCGCGTCGTCGCCGAGGCGGAGCGCGTACTCGGCGATGTCGGCGGAGGCGGCGATCGCCCCGGTGCCCGAGAGCTCCTGCGAGAGGCGGAGCTCGTCGACCGAGACGTCGCCGTGGACGTCGATGTCCTCGTGCGCGGTTTCCGGGTGCGGGGCGCTCACAGGTGCGGCACTCCCTCTGAAGCCGTGTAGTACACGGCATGCCGGTAGTTCTTGCCGGCCGGGCTCTCGAAGTAGGCGCCCTTGGCGTCGGGGTCGCTCGTGGTGATCGCCTCCGCCGGTGCGACCCAGATCGAGACGCCCTCCCCGCGGCGCGTGTACAGGTCACGCGCGTTGCGGATCGCCATCTCGGCATCCGGCGCATGGAGCGATCCGACGTGCACGTGGCTCAGCCCCCGGTTCGCGCGGACGAACACCTCCCACAGCGGCCACGGCTCCCGCTCGTCTGCTCCCGGCGTCGCCATCATGCCACCGCCTTGGTCTTCAGGGTCTGCTTGCGCGCGTACTCCGCCGCGGCCTCACGGACCCATGCGCCCTCTTCGTGCGCGGTGCGTCGGCGCTCGAGGCGCTCGGCATTGCACGGGCCGTTGCCGCGCACGACCTCGAAGAACTCGTCCCAGTCGATCTCGCCGATCACGTACTGGCCGGTCTCCTCGTCGAAGCGCAGGTCGGGGTCGGGCAGGGTCACTCCGAGGATCTCGGCCTGAGGCACGAGCATCCCGACGAAGCGTTGGCGCAGCTCATCGTTCGAGAACCGCTTGATCTTCCACTTCATCGACTGGGCCGAGTTGGGGGACTGGTCGTCGGGCGGTCCGAACATCGCGAGACTCGGCCAGTACCACCGGTTCACGGCGTCCTGGGCCATCTCGCGCTGCTCCTCGGACCCCTGCATCAGCGTGAGCAGGATCTCGAAGCCCTGCCGCTGGTGGAAGGACTCCTCCTTGCACACGCGCACCATCGCACGGCCGTAGGGGCCGTAGGATGCGCGGCACAGCGGCACCTGGTTGCAGATCGCGGCACCGTCGACCAGCCAGCCGATCGCGCCCATGTCGGCCCAGGTCGGCGTGGGGTAGTTGAAGATCGAGGAGTACTTGGCCTTGCCGCTGATGAGCTGATCCATCATCTCGTCGCGGGTGGTGCCCAGGGTCTGGGCGGCGGAGTACAGGTAGAGGCCGTGGCCGGCTTCGTCCTGGACCTTCGCCATCAGGATCGCCTTGCGCTTCAGGCTCGGGGCGCGGGTGATCCAGTTGCCCTCGGGCTGCATCCCGATGATCTCGGAGTGCGCGTGCTGCGAGATCTGACGGACGAGAGTCTTGCGGTAGGCGTCCGGCATCCAGTCGCGCGGTTCGATGCGCTGTTCGTTCGCGATGAGTTCGTCGAAGAGACGCTCCTCATCGGAGAGGTCGCCCACCAGGGACAGGTCTGCAGGACTGGTCATCGTCGACTCCTCAACATCCGGTCATCTTTACTGACCGATCGTTAGGTAATTCTGACACAGAGGAGCATCGGATTCAAGACGGTGCTCAGTGCGAGCGCGAGATCAACGCGAGCAGTGCGCGCCCGTACGCCTCGGCCGGATCCGGATGCTCGAACGAGAGCGCGGCATCGGCGATCTCGATGTCGACGCGGAAAGCATCGTCGAGGCGTACCAGCGCGCGGAACGTGCCGCGCAGCAGCTCGCGCAGCTGGTCCTCTCTCGGCAGCCACACGGCGTCCGCGAGCGTTACCGCATCGAGCGCCCACTCCGTCGTGCCGTTGAACGCCAGATCCGTGCCACTCGGCGTCTGTCGGGCCTCGATCGTCATCTCACTGACCGTGAAGACGTCGGCCTCGGCGTCGAGTTCGACGTCGTCCGGGAGGTCGAGTTGGAAGCGGTCGCCCTCGGCGGGATGCCAGACGAGCCCGGCCTCTCGCAGGGCGACGGCGAGCTCGCGTGTGATCATCTCCCCACGCTAGACGACGGGACCGCCGACCGTGTCGGCGGCGTGGGGCAGAGTGGGGACATGACCTCCTCCGTCTCCGCCGACACCCGCGAGCCCGCACTCGCCGCACTGCGCGAACTCGTCGGCCGCCCCGACGCCGATTTCCACGACGGCCAATACGAGGCGATCGAGGCCTTGGTCGAGGCGCGCCGCCGGGCGCTCGTGGTCCAGCGCACGGGGTGGGGGAAGTCGGCGGTGTACTTCGTCGCGACGCTTCTGCTGCGCAGGCAGGGGGCCGGACCGACGGTGCTCGTCTCGCCGCTGCTGGCACTCATGCGCGACCAGATCGCCGCCGCCGAACGGGCCGGCGTCCGGGCCGTCGCGATCAACTCCACGAACGCCCATGAATGGACCGACGTGCTCGCGCAGCTCGACCGCGACGAGGTCGACGTGCTGCTTGTCTCACCCGAGCGGCTCAACAATCCCGCGTTCCGCGAGCAGCAGCTCCCCGCGCTGGTGCGTCGCATCGGCATGCTCGTGGTCGACGAGGCGCACTGCATCAGCGACTGGGGGCACGACTTCCGTCCCGACTACCGACGCCTGCGTGACCTCATCGCGCAGATGCCCGCCGACGTGCCGGTGCTCGCGACCACCGCCACGGCGAACAGCCGCGTCGTCGCCGACGTCGCCGAGCAGCTCGGCGCCCTCCAGCCCTCGGGCGAAGCGGCCGCCGAACCGGTGCTCACGATCCGCGGACCGCTCGCGCGCACATCGCTGCGGTTGGGTGTGCTTCGCCTGCGCGACTCGACGAGCCGCCTCGCCTGGCTGCTGAGCCACCTCGACGACCTCCCCGGCTCCGGCATCATCTACACGCTGACCGTCGCGGCCGCCGTCGACACCGCCCGCCTGCTGCGCGACCACGGTCACGACGTGCGCGCCTACACCGGGCAGACCGACACCGAGGAACGCGCCGAATCCGAAGGGCTGCTCAAGCGCAACGAGGTCAAAGCGCTGGTGGCCACGAGTGCCCTGGGGATGGGGTTCGATAAACCCGATCTGGGTTTCGTGCTGCACCTCGGTGCTCCGTCGTCACCCGTGGCGTACTACCAGCAGGTCGGCCGTGCCGGTCGTGCGAGTGAGAGCGCCGACGTGCTGCTGCTGCCGGGCGTCGAAGACCGCGACATCTGGCACTACTTCGCGACGGCGTCGATGCCCGACCGTGAGCGCGCGGAGCGGGTCATCGGCGCCCTCGGTGACACACCGATCTCGACACCGGCGCTCGAGGCGATGGTCGACATCCGCCGCACGCCTCTCGAACTGCTGCTCAAGGTGCTCGACGTCGACGGTGCGGTCCGGCGCGTGCAGGGCGGGTGGGTGGCCACCGGAGAGCCCTGGAGCTATGAGGCGGAGCGCTACGAACGGATCGCCGCCGAGCGTCTCGCCGAGCAGCAGCACATGATCGAGTACGAGCAGACCGACGGGTGCCGCATGGAGTTCCTGCAGCGGGCGCTGGACGATGACACGGCTGCGCCGTGCGGGCGGTGCGACAACTGTGCAGGCGGATGGTTCCCGAAGAAGGTCGGGGAGTCCGCGAGCTCGCAGGCCGCGGAGTCCCTCGACCGGGTGGGTGTCCCGATCGAGCCCCGTCGTGCCTGGCCGACCGGCGCCGACCGGCTCGAGGTGCCGGTCAAGGGGAGGATCCCCGCCGACGAGCAGGCGAGCGAGGGGCGGGCGCTGGCGCGCCTCACCGATCTGGGGTGGGGAGGGGCTCTGCGCGAGGTCTTCGCCGCGGGCGCCCCCGACACCGAGGTCACTCCTCAACTGCTCCAGGCGTGCATCCGCGTGCTCGCGGGGTGGGGGTGGGCTGAGCGGCCGGTCGCCGTCGTCGCTCTGCCATCGCGCTCGCACCCCGTGATGGTCGATTCACTCGCCCGCGGTCTCGCCCAGGTCGGGCGCCTGCCGTACCTCGGCGCGCTCGAGCCCCTCGGCGGCGGGCCCTCCGGCGGACCGGGCGGGAACAGCGTCTTCCGTCTCGCCGGACTCTGGGATCGCTTGAGCGCTCAGCACCTCGAGATACCGTCGGGGCCCGTGCTGGTCGTGGATGACCTGGTGGACAGCCGGTGGACGATGACGGTCGCGGCCCGCGTGCTCCGACAGGCCGGGGCGACCGAGGTGCTGCCCTTCGCGCTGGCGCTGCGCGGGTGACGCGGGCCCGTCGGCGGCGGTCAGTCGTCGGCGGGCGCGACGCGCGGCGGCCAGGTGGTGGCACCGAGTTCGCGTGAGATGTTGCGGGCCGTCTCCCGGAGGGCGTTGAGGATCGCGTCCGAGGCCGGGGTCTGCGAGGTGGGCAGCACCACGGCGACGGCCGCGACGATGTCGTTCGAGGCATCGGCGACCGGTGCGGCGAGCGAGGATTCCCCGAGCACGGCTTCGTCGAACTCACCGGCGGTCCCGCGCTCGGCGATCGACGGCAGCTCCAGGGTCAACCGTGCGACATCGGTGATCGTGTCGCCGGTGAGGCTGCGCAGTGGCTGTTCGAAGACGCTCTGCTGGAAGCCCTGGTCGTAGGCGAGCAGGACCTTGCCCATCGCCGAGGCGTGCGCGGGAATCGCGACCCCGGTCTCCAGCATCTGTTGGCTGTCGTCGGGGCGCAGGTTGTGGTGGATCACGAGCACATCGGTGAAGTGCGGGGCGCCCAGCCGCACCGAGAGGTTCGTGCGCCGTGCGAGTTCCTGCGTCCAGCGCATCGCCCGCGCGCGCACATCGAGGGTGTCGAGGTACACGTTGCTCAGGCGCAGGAGCGTCGGCCCGAGCATGTAGCGCTGGCCCCCGCGTTCCTTCGCGACGAGCCCGTGCGCGCGCAACGACTTGACGATCCCGTGCACGGTCGACGGCGGCAGGCTGAGCGCTGCGGCGAGGTCGGTGATGCCGAGATGGCGTGCTCCTTGGAGCAGTTCGAGGATCTTCGCCGCGCGGTCGATCGCCTGGATCACGGGGAGCCCTCCTTCCGGTGCGTCGTCGAGCCGGTGTCAGTGGAGCCGGGCTTCAGGAATGATCTTGACAACCCGGCTGGCTCCGAGCATATTCGACATTAACGAATTCCTTTCGGATTTTGCGAAAGAGACCACGAAGGATCAAAGGAGATCGAATGATGAAGAAGCTCATCAACGCCCCGCAAGATGTTCTCGTCGAATCTCTGAGAGGGGTCGCGCTCGCTCATCCCGAGCTCTCCGTCGACCTCGAGAACCACGTGATCACTCGCGCGACGCCGAAGGCACAGGGCAAGGTCGCGATCGTCTCCGGGGGCGGCTCCGGTCACGAGCCGCTGCACGGCGGCTTCGTCGGAACCGGGATGCTGGATGCCGCGGTCGCCGGAGAGGTGTTCACCTCCCCGACGCCGGACCGCGTGCAGGTGGCCACCAAGGCCGTGGATCGCGGGGCCGGTGTGCTCCACATCGTGAAGAACTACACGGGCGACGTGCTGAACTTCGAGATGGCCGCCGAGCTCGCCTCGATGGAGGGGATCGAGGTCGGCAGCATCACCGTGGACGACGACGTCGCGGTGCAGGACTCCCTGTACACGGCGGGGCGTCGCGGTGTCGGTCTGACCGTGCTGCTCGAGAAGCTCGTGGGTGCCGCCGCAGAGGAGGGCCGCGATCTCGCCGCCGTCGTCGCGCTGGCCGAGAAGATCAACGGGCAGGGCCGCTCGATGGGCATGGCGCTCACCAGCTGCACCGTGCCCGCGGCAGGGAAGCCCACCTTCGATCTGCCGGACGATCAGATGGAGATCGGCATCGGCATCCACGGTGAGCCGGGCCGTCACCGTGAACCACTGGCCCCCGCGGCGGACATCGCGCGGCAGCTCGTCGAGCCGATCCTCGCCGACCTCGACGCCACCGGCCCCTCGATCGTGATGCTCAACGGCATGGGCGCGACACCCCTCATCGAGCTCTACCTGATGTACGGCGAGGTGGCGGCGATCCTCGAGAAGTCCGGGGTCCAGATCGCCAGGAACCTCGTGGGCAACTACATCACCTCGCTCGACATGGCGGGATGCTCGGTCACCGTGCTCAAGGCGGACGACGAGCTGCTGCGTCTGTGGGACGCGCCGGTCAACACCCCCGGTCTGCGGTGGGGCGCCTGATGGCTGCTGTCGACACCGCCGTCCTCGCCGACTGGGTCTCCCGGTTCGGCACGGCCGTCACCGAGAAGCGTGACTGGCTCACGGAACTCGACTCGGCCATCGGCGACGCCGATCACGGTGCGAACATGGCCCGAGGGATGAGTGCCGTCGGCGAGAAGCTCGCAGGGGGCGCACCCGGAACGATCGATGAGCTGCTGAAGACGGTCGGCATGACCCTGGTGAGTTCCGTCGGTGGGGCCAGTGGGCCGCTCTACGGCACCTTCTTCCTGCGGATGGGGATGACCGCGGGCGCGGTGTCCGAGCTCGACGGCCCTGCCCTCGCGACCGCGCTGCGTGCGGGGCTCGACGGCATCGTCGCGCGGGGCAAGGCCGAAGCGGGGGACAAGACGATGTTCGATGCGATGGCGCCGGCCGTCGATGCGATGGACGCCGCGCTCGCTGAGGGCTCGACCGTCGCGGACGCCGTCACCGCGGCGGCCGATGCCGCAGAGAAGGGCCGAGACGCCACGTTGCCGCTGGTCGCACGCAAGGGACGGGCGAGTTATCTCGGCGAGCGCAGCGCCGGTCACCTCGACCCCGGGGCGGCGTCCACGGCGATCCTCTTCGACACGCTCGCCGCGGCGGTCGCGGGCAGCGCCTGATGATCGGTATCGTCGCCGTCTCCCACAGCGCACGGCTCGGGGAGGCGGCACTGGAGCTTGCCCTGCAGATGGTCCAGGGTCCCGGTGTGCGCGTGCGGGTGGCCGCGGGCGCTGGCGTGGACGGCGACGGCGTGCCGGTCCTCGGAACGGACGCCGTGGCGGTGGCCGCGGCGATCGATGAGCTGGCTGCGGACTGCGAGGGAGTCCTGGTCCTGATGGACCTCGGGTCGGCGGTGCTGAGTGCGGAACTCGCGCTCGAACTGCGCGCGAGTGCCGTGCCGGTCCGGCTCGCTCCCGCGCCGTTCGTGGAGGGGCTGCTCGCCGCCGTCGTCTCGGCCGCGGCGGGGGGCGACCTGGATGCGGTGGCGTCCGAGGCGACCTCCGCGCTCGGGGCGAAGACCGGGCAGCTCGGCGTCCCGGACGACGCCGCGCCCGCACCCGATTCCGCGACGGATTCATCGGATGCTGCGTCGTCCTCCGCGGTCGAGGACGCAGGCGAGGCGCTCGTGCGTCGTGTGCGGGTGCGCAATCCGCAGGGGCTCCACGCACGCCCCGCCGCCCTGATCGCCGAGGCGTCCGCAGGGGCGGAGGTGCGGCTGCGACGACTTCCCGACGGACCCGATGCGTCGGCGGCGAGCCTCTCGCGTCTCCTCGTCCTCGGCGCGCGGCAGGGCGATGAGATCGAACTGACGGTGAGAGGGGCGCAGGCAGCCACCGTGGCGGAGCGGCTGTCCGCGCTGTTCGACGACGGGTTCGGCGAGGGAACCGACGCGGCAGCGCCCGCACCCGCCCCGGCTGCCCCCACCGAAAGCTCCGCCGCTGTCGAGGATGCCCCGGTCACGATCGCCTCCGGTGCCGTGCTGCGCGGACGCGGGGTGAGCCCCGGTCGGGTCGCGGCCCCCGTCGTGCGCCTCGCGCCGGCCGTCGCCGAACCCGATGCGGACACCGTCATCGCGGTGGAGGAACGCGATGCCGAAGTGTCGGCGATCGAATGGGCGGCCGTGGCGGTGGCGGACCAACTGCGGACGCGCACCGCGCAGGCCACGGGGGAGGCGCGGGCGATCCTCGATGCGTCGCGGCTGCTCGCCTCCGATCCCGAGCTGGTCTCCGAGGCGACCGCGTTGGTCCGTGCGAAGGGGCGCAGTGCCGCGCGTGCCGTGTGGGAGACCGGCCTGGCGCACGAGAAGGGCCTCACGGCACTGGGCGGTCGCATGGCGGAGCGCGCGGCGGACATCCGTGACGTGCGCGACAGGATCATCGCCGAGATCCTCCGAGTCGACATGCCGGGGGTGCCGGAGCGTGAGGAGCCGTTCGTGCTCGTCGCGACCGACCTGTCGCCTGCCGACACGGCGACGCTCGGCGAGGGGCGGTGCGTCGGCCTCGTGACGGAGCAGGGAGGTCCGACCTCCCATACGGCGATCATCGCTCGCTCGCTCGGGCTTCCCGCGGTGGTCGGTGTGGCCGGCGCCGTCGGCATCCCCGTCGGGGCGACGCTTCTCGTCGACGGCGGCCGCGGCACGGTCGAGGTCGACCCGCCGGAGTCACGGGTCGCGGAAGCGGCGGCAGCGGCGACCGCGGTGGAGTTCGACGGAACCGGGCGTCTCGCAGGCGGGCACCGCGTCGCGCTGCTCGCGAACGTCGGAGGGGCCGCGGACGCCGTGAACGCCGCGGCGGCGCGCGCGGAGGGCGTGGGGCTGTTCCGGACGGAGTTCTGCTTCTTGGACCGGGCGGACGCCCCATCGGTCGAGGAACAGACCGCCGCATACCGCGGCGTGCTCGCTGCCTTCCCCGGCCGCAAGGTGGTCGTTCGGACGCTGGATGCCGGAAGTGACAAGCCTCTCCCGTTCGCGAATGCGGATCACGAGGACAACCCGGCCCTGGGGGTCCGCGGTCTGAGGATCGCGCGTCGTCGTCCGCAGCTCCTCGACGATCAGTTGCGGGCGCTCGCACGGGCGGCAGAAGCGGAGTCGGCGCAGGTCGAGGTGATGGCTCCGATGGTCGCGACGGTCGAAGAAGCGCGGGAGTTCGCCGAGCGGGCTCGTGCTGCGGGGATCGAACGCGCGGGCATCATGATCGAGACCCCCTCGGCCGCGTTGATCGCCGCGGAGCTGTTCGAGGTGGTCGACTTCGTGAGTCTGGGGACGAACGACCTGGCCCAGTACACGCTCGCGGCCGACCGCCTCCTGAGCGATCTCGGCGACTTGAACGACCCGTGGCAGCCGGCCGTCCTGCGCCTGATCGGCATCGTCGGCGAGGCGGGGAGGGCGGCCGGGAAGTCCGTCGGAGTGTGCGGGGAAGCCGCGAGCGATCCCACACTCGCCCCGGTGCTCGTGGGTCTGGGTGCGACCTCGCTGTCGATGACTCCGCGGTCGCTCGGTCGCGTCGCCGAGGCCCTCTCCGTGGTGAGCGAGGAGGACTGCCGCCGGGCTGCTGAAGCGGTGCTCGGCGCACGCACCGTCGACGAGGCGAGGGCGGTGGCGAGGACGGGGGAGGCTCACGCCGAGGTCCTCTGACCCCGGATTCATGCCCGGCGGGGAATGTTCACCGTCTCATTCCGATATCGACATCCCGGGCGCTCGTCGCCGGTGGGCGGGCTCGCCCTAGGCTCGTCGGAACGGGGTGTCGGATCGGACGCCGAAGAGGAGTCGGAGGGGACACATGTCGCAGAAGCTGTCGGTCGGAAAGAGCGTGATCGGTGCTCTGGCGGTGGGTGTCCTGGTGGCGCTCGCCGGCTGCGCGCCCACTCCGCAATCGACTCCCGAGCCCAGCGCCGCTCCGGTCACCCCGACCCCCGATCCCTATGCGGGGCCGATCGCCTTCGTCGGAGACGAGCTGGACTGGTTCCTCCTGAGTGCCGACGAGATCGCGGCCATGCTCCCCGATGTCGGAGAGGTCAGCCCGGCGGTCTCCTCCCTGATCCAGGTCTCCGATGGAGGTGGGCCCGAGCCTGTTCCCGCGATCTGCAGCGCGCTCGCGGCCGAGACCTCGTTGGGGTCGATCGGTGCGCGCTCCGTCACCTGGACGACGACGGCGGAGGAGGGGAGCGACGGGTGGCTCCACGTGCTCCAGTTCGCCGACGAAGAGGCCGCGAAGGCCCGAATGGATCAGTATGTCGATGCGGCGGCGCAGTGCGTCGAATTCGAGTTCGGCGGACCGGCCACTTTCGCGTCTTCGACGGCAGAAGGCGAGGGCGGCATCCGAGCCCTTGCCGGCTCGCTGATCATCACCTACTCGACGGGTGGTGGGTACAGCGTCTACACGAGCTACGTCTCGGTCGGGAACGTGATCGTCGAGGTGTGGCAGCCGTTCACCGGCGAGCCGGCGTTCGACACCGAGGCCGCCGCAGCGCTCTTGCGCGACCGGGCGGAAGAAGCGCGGCGGATGCTGATCGACGAGCTGACGGTGAATCCTCCTGCTCCCGTCGAGACGCCCGCGGCAGCCGACCCGGCCGCGCCGTGGAGCGCCTGGGAGATCACTCCGGCGGGTGTCGGGCCGGTGCATCTGGGCGTCGACCTCGACGAGGCGATCGCGGCGGTGCCCGGAGCCCGCATCCAGGAATCCGAGTGGGAAGGGGGACCGACGCGACTGATCGCCGCAGATGAGTCCGCGTCGCTGCTGCTCGAAACGCAGGAAGGCGGGACGCTGGTCTCGGCCCTCACCGTGGGTATCGCGAACACCGCCGGTGATCGGGCGGATGACGCAGCGGCACTTCCTTCCGCCGAGGGTGTGAAGGTCGGCGATCCGGTGTCCGCCGCGGTCGCCGCATTCCCGGAAGGTACGGACCTTCGTATCGTCTCATCGGGGGAGTACTTCTACGAGTGGTCGACCCGAGAGGGTGTGACGCTGCGCTTCCGTCTCGACCGTGACTCGGTCGGCGACGACGGCGCCGTGATCACCGGGATCACGCTGGAGGATGCCACCCTGCGCAACCCGCTGATCTTCGGCTGAGGCCTTCTCGCAGACCGATCTTCGCGTCGGGCTTCATTACTAACCGATCGTTCAGTTAGTATGAGCCTGTCGGGGCACCGCTGCCGCGACACCACGCGACGAGGAGGTCGACGATGACGGAAGCGATGACGCGTACCACGGATGCAGTGCGGGCGAACCGCGCGATGATGGAGCGCGATCAGGCCTCGGCCGCACTCGGACTCGTCGTCGAGCGCGACGACCCCGGTCACGCCGTGGTCTCGATGCGCGTGCGTGACGACATGACGAACGGGTTCCGCATCACGCATGGGGGCTTCGTGTTCGCCTTGGCCGACACCGCGTTCGCGATCGCCTGCAACGAGGACGACCGGGTCACGGTCGCCGCGGGCGCCGACATCTCGTTCCTGAAGTCCACGGTCTCCGGGCAGACGCTGACCGCGACGGCCTCCGCCGCACTCGCACCGGCCGCTCCGGCATCTATGACGTGACCGTGGTCGATGAGCTCGGCGACACGGTCGCGGAGTTCCGTGGCCGCTCGCGCACCACCAACCAGACCTTCTGACCCCCGAGCCGATGGAGTCTCCCGTGTCGATGACGACCGCCGCATCCACCCGCATCCACCCGCCCTCGGCCGACGAGCTCGACGCCGAGGAACGCATGAGCCGAGCGGAGATCGAGCACCTGCAGCTCACCCGCCTGCAGCAGACCGTGCGCCACGCCTATGCGAACGTGCCGCTGTACACCCGCAAGTTCGATGACGCCGGAGTGCGCCCCGACGACATCCGCACCCTCGCCGATGTCGAGCGGCTGCCGTTCACGACGAAGGACGATCTGCGCGAGACCTACCCGTTCGGCATGTTCGCCGTTCCGATGGAGGACGTCGCTCGCATCCACGCGTCCAGTGGCACCACGGGGCGTCCGACCGTCGTGGGCTACACCCGCGGCGACCTCGATCGATGGGGATCGCTCGTCGCTCGGTCACTGCGCGCCAGCGGCATCCGCCGGGGGATGAAAGTGCACAACGCCTACGGCTACGGCCTCTTCACCGGTGGGCTCGGTGCGCACGCAGGAATCGAAGCGCTCGGAGCCACGGTCATCCCGATGTCCGGCGGCCAGACCGCGCGACAGGTGCAGCTCATCCGCGACTTCGAGCCGGACGCGATCCTCTGCACGCCGAGCTATCTCCTGACGATCGCGGACGCGATGGTCGCGCAGGGCATCGACCCGCGCTCGACCTCGCTCCGGGTCGCGGTGCTCGGAGCGGAGCCGTGGACGAACGAGATGCGGCAGGAGCTCGAACTGCGACTCGGCATCGACGCCCTCGACATCTACGGGCTCAGCGAGGTGATGGGACCGGGCGTGGGCAACGAGTGCCTGGAGACCAAGGATGGCCCGCACCTGTGGGAGGACCACTTCCTGCCGGAGGTCATCGACGCCGAGACCCGGGCCGCGCTCCCGGACGGCGAACTCGGAGAACTCGTGTTCACCTCCCTCACCAAGGAGGCCTTCCCGGTCATCCGCTACCGCACCCGCGATCTCACCCGGCTCCTGCCCGGGACCGCTCGGCCCGGCATGCGGCGCATGGAGAAGGTGACCGGCCGCAACGACGACATGATCATCCTGCGGGGCGTGAACCTCTTCCCGACGCAGATCGAGGAACTGGTGCTCGGCATCGAGCAGTTGACCCCCCACTTCATCCTGGAGCTCTCCAAGGAGGGCCGGATGGACACGATGACCGTGCGTATCGAGCGGCACCCCGACCTCTCGGTCGAGACCTGCACCAGCGCGGCGAAGGTGCTCGCGCAGCGGATCAAGGTGTTCATCGGCTCCACGGTCGCCGTCCAGCTCGAGGAGCCGGGCACGCTGCCGCGGAGCGAGGGCAAGTACAAGCGCGTCTACGACCTGCGCTGACCCGCGGGAGCGGTGGCCGAGCACGACGCCTCGCGGCCACCGCTCCCG
>NZ_JRKC01000044.1:0-66831 GCF_000800925.1 Microbacterium sp. ZOR0019
GGGGGACGGTGTCGGCGGGGAAGGGCACGGCTTTCGAATACGGAGGTGCCGCCTCGCGCTCGGCCTCGCGGGCATTCAGCGAGGTCAGGTCGGACTGGATGAGGGAGAGGCGTTCGCTGATGTCCCCGCCCTGGGTAGTGACGGTGGCTTGCAGATCTTCCAGGCGTGACCGGGTGGCGGTGGTCGTGTCGTCGATGTGGGTGGTCTTGTCGCGGGTCTCGGTGACCTTCTCCTCGACCTTCTCGACCAACTTCTTGAGCGTGACGCCGAACGCGCTGAACTCCGAGAGGTCCGGCCAGAGCAGCAGCAGGACGAAGACGACCGTAGCGAGCACGCCGGCGCTCGTGAGGTTCGGGCCGGCGCAGGTGCGGGTGATGCCGTCCTTCTCGGAGTCGACCACTTCGCACACCTGGAACCATCCGGTGAGCGACAGGTAGACGGCCAGCCCGACGATGACGAGGACGAGGAGGTAGCGGAGGACCCGTCCGCCGGGGCTCTTCAGCGCGTCGTGGAGCTTCTCCAACCGGCCCGGCGTGGGCTTGGGGTCAGGGGTGGGAGGGGTGTCCGCCGTCATGGGGCTCATGGTGGCAGAACTCCGGGTGCTCCGGAAGGGGTGCCGCGGAAGGGAGCTGCGTCAGGACTCGGTGGCGGTTGAGGCCACGGTCCGTCCGTCCGCGAATCGCGCCTGGGCTCGGTCGTGCCGCTTGCCGACAGGGACCAGCTCCGTGGCCTTCGGCAGGCCCATCGGCTTGGTCGAGACGTACACGCTCTCGGCAGTGTCGACGCGGAAGGTCTCGTGCCAGACGCCCACGGCTCCCGGCGCCTTGCGGGCTGCGCGGTTGAAGGCGGTCCAGGCGGGGCGGTGCTCCTGATTCGGGTTGGAGGCGTAGGCGTAGAGCTTGTCGATCGATGACCAGTACTGCACGACGTAGGGTCCGCCCGAGCCGAGGAGCAGGTGGTAGCCGAGCAGGCCCGAGTCGGGTTCTGTGCTGAGTTCACGCAGCATCCGAGGCATGGCGACGAAGGCCGGCATCCACAGGTCGGGGCGCCACCAGCGGTTGATCTGCATCCCGATGTGGAACACGACGAGCTCGCCCTCGTGGCGGTGGGTCATGCGACCCGTGATGACTTTCGACATGGAGTCTCCTTGATTAGATAGCGTCACTATCCATAATGGATAGCGCTACTATCGATGTCAAGAGGTGGCCATGAGAATTTCCGAGCTGTCAGCCGAGGCCGGCGTGACCGTGCCGACGATCAAGTACTACCTGCGCGAAGGGCTGCTGCCCGAGGGCGAGCGGACGTCGCCGACGCAGGCCGCCTATGGCGAGAAGCACGTGGAGCGGCTGCGGGTGATCCGGGCACTGCTCGACGCCGGGGTGAGCATCGCCGAGACGCGGCGGGTGCTCGGGGCGCTGGACGATCCGCCGGCGAATGCCCATGACCTGCTCGGAACGGCGCACGCGGCGATCACTCCGCCGGTCGAGGACTCACTGGATCTGGCGGAAGCGGAGGCGCTGGTCGCCGGGCTCGGGTGGAAGCGGGGGATGTGCGATCAGGCGGTGCTGCACGCGGTCGCGCGCGCGATGCAGGGGCTGGAGCGCGTCGGGTTCACCGTGCCGGACGCGGTGATGGCGGAGTACCTCGCGAGCATGCGGCGGATTGCGGACGCCGAGATCGCCGGGGTGCCGGAGGAGTCTGCGGAGGCGGCCGTGCGGTACGTGGTGCTCGGGTCGGTGTTGGGGGAGCCGTTGTTGTTGGCCCTGCGGCGGGTGGCGCAGCAGGTGAGCTCGGGGGAGCGGTTTGGGGGAGGACGTCTGTGAACCGAGCCGGGAGCCGTTCCATCCGCACTAACGAGTGATCGAGAAACGAGGCTTGAGTTGGCCGGCCGACATGGCGTCGCTTCGATGGCGGCGATGCTCGGGTGAGGCTCTGGATAGGATCGGGGCCATGGCCTCCGCCGTTGAGACTGAGGGAGCTTGCACAAGAATCGGCGTCGTTGCGCGCCGACCGACTCAGCATCGAATATCAGCTGGAGTGATGGAACGGGCATCAAGGTAGACCAACCAATGTCGGAGGTCGGGCATAGCCTGAAAGACTTTCGCGCCACAGACCGAGCAGCGAAGGGAGGAGAGCACGAATGAACAGCTTCACTATAGGGCCGGCGCGTGTCGAGGTTCTGGAAGGTCAGCACGCGATTGCGGTTGTCCCGCCGAGCCAGTGGCATGGCGATAGGCAGGAACGACCCGCTCACGCAGTGCTCGCCAACGTCAAGGCCGACGATGGTCTCCGCGCACAGGTCTCGCTGGTCCGCTGGGATGACAGCGACGAGATCTCGCTCGGCTTCGCCGAGCTGCTTGCTGGCCCGTCGGACTACGAGCGGTTGGAGGATGCCGGAGCGATCTCGCCGAAGCTCGTGGAAGGCAAGCTGGTCGCACGGATTCGCGCGTTGCGCTACGGAAAGACTGGGCGGGCAACCGGCGCGGCGGTCGAGTGGTCGCAGATCAGCGAGTGGGCTGGCGGTGACGCGCAGGGGATGCTGGCCGACCTCGGAGCGACGCGCACGGGCGCGTATGGCGTGCTGCTGCCGAGCGCTACGCGCTTCAAGGCCGAGCCGGCTATCGAGGTGCCCATCGCTGACCCGGCGGCACTATTTGCCGTCTACGCGCTCACGCGCGTCGTGCCGATCATGACCGGCTACGGCAAGGAATCGGTGGAAGGCCCGAACGCATGAGCGGCGTCGACGTCTCCATCGCGCTGCCCGAGGACGAGACGCCTGGCGAACTCATCAAGGGCTACTTCACCCTCATGCGCGCATTCGGGTGGGATCTCTACGTCACAAGCCACTTCACCCTGCGAGACTCGTTGGGGTCGCAGTGGTTCGCGGCCCGGATCAGCGAGCTGAAGGACTCGGACCCGAAGAACTGGCGGCCCAACCACCGCTTCGAGCCGCAGGACCCCGGTGTGACCCTCCGCGACTACATCCACGAGCAGGACTCGCCGTATCTGAGCGTGTTCGGCGGACAGTTCCAGAAGCAGACCGCCGCTAAGAAGATCCTCGCCACGAGGAACACGTGGTTTCACTTCGGCGACGATCCGACGACCGCCCAGCTCGAGGAGGCGGCGAAGGTCGTGCGCGGATTCGTGCAGTCCAGCGACATGCACATCGTGGGGCGTATCGACGCGCTCATCGAGCGCCTGAGTGACCTGCGAACCGGACGCTATCCCGCGGATGCCGTGCCGAGTTCCCTTGCGCCGGTTCCTGCCGTCGTAGAGCCCGCGCCGCTCGATGCGCCAGAGGACTTGCCGCGCCCGAGTATCGGCGGCACCTGGGTTGGCCCCATCCCCGAGCTGCGCTATCGCATGACTCGCACGGGCGAAGTCGTGCACCCCGACACGATGGAATCCGTGCGCTCCAGGGTCACCGGCGACTTCGCTGACAAGGTGCGCGCTTGGACGGCCGTCGAGCCGCGTGGCCGCGAGCTGTGGATCGACACGGACGGGGCCGTTGGTGGGTTCATCGGCGCAACGCCGCGCCTGCTCGGCTACCTCGGCCCCGACCCGTCTGGCGACATCGCACGTGGGTTCTTCACCCCGCACTTCTACACCGTCGAGGGCGACGAGATCGCCGACGTCGACTCGGGAGAGCGCTGCAAGACACCTTTCGCCCAGGGGCTCGCGGACGGCGCGATGCTTCGGGCAACGACCTATGGTGATGTGCTGCTGGTCGGGGATGAGGGCGCTATCGACTGGGTGGCGACGGTGACGCCAGCCGAGTGGTTTCCAGGGCACCTCGGGTGAGCATCATGGAGAAAGCAGGGGACGTGTCGGTATTGCAGCTTGATGGATCGAGCACAGTTGTGTGGGCGGATGCGCCCGCGGGCGCGACCGATGCCATTGTCGTCCTCGGCCGGGATGACGCCGGGGCAGGAGCGGTCCAGGTCGGTGTCGCCCGCCTGGTCACGCGGCCGACGAAGGGCCTGCTGGACGACCTGTGGAAGTCGCGCGGCACGCGGGCTCCGATGGGCTTCATCGTCGCAGCCGTCACGCCGGACGGCGTGTGGATTCACTACCCGTCCGCGGACGCCCCGCCCATCGGTCCGATAACGGTCGGTCAGGCGGAGCGCCAGCTCCAGTCCGTGCTGGAGGAGGGGAACGGCCTCGCCGCCCACGGGCGCATTCGCGCCATCCAGGAGGCGATGTCCTCGGCGGGCACTGACGGTTTCTCCAACCATTTCCTGTTCGCCACCTATCACCTGAACCGCGACGTGCCTCGCCGCCCGGATTGGGAGTCTGCGAGCCAGAAGGCGACGCCGATCCTGCCCAAGCGCGGCATCGAGCTGGTCACCGCGCTCGGATTCGACGCCGAGCCCGCGGGGTCGGAGCGGGTGCTCGTCCTGCGCACCTCCAGCGGTCCGCGCCGCGCCGTCGCGGTGCTACTGCGTGACGACGAGCACTTCGATCAGAAGTCCACGACGTATCAGCTCACGCCCGTTGCCAAGGCGCTCGAGATCGCTGGCCGTGAGGACGTGCCGTGGGTGATCGCGCTGCGCAAATCCACCCTGCGGCTTTATCCCGGACGTGATGGCGTCGGCGTCGGCCAGCGCGGGCAGTCCGAGACCTTCTTCGAGCTGGACCTCGATCTGCTCGCACCCGAGCAGGCCGCGCTGCTCACGCTCATCTTCTCCGCCGATGCCCTCGACTCGGATGGCTCTGCGCAGCAGATCCTCGACGGCTCGGGCAAGTACGCTGCCGATCTCGGCACACGTCTGCGCGACCGTGTGTACGAGGGCGTGGTGCCTCGGGTCGCGCTCGCCATGGCCGATCAGCTCCCGTCGCTCGGACTCGCGCTCGACGCGTCCGGCCTCCAGACCGCGTACCGGCTCACGATGCGCATCCTGTTCCGCCTGCTGTTCCAGGCATACGGGGAGGCGACCGAGCTGCTGCCTGCGGGTCGCAACGACCACTACGACGCGAATTCGCTCCAGGCGTTCATCACCCGCGAGATTGGCACTTGCCCCGACCAGTTCTCCACCGAGTCGGCCGCGATCTGGTCGGACCTCACGCAGGTGTGGGAAGTCATCTTCCACGGCAACTCCCGCTGGGAGGTGCCCGCCTACGGCGGCAGCCTGTTCGACCCGGCCACCGAAGAAGGCGCGCTGCTGGCCCGCGTCAAGCTCACTGACAGCGTGATCGGCCCTGCCCTCCAGGAACTCCTCAGCGAAGAGACGGTCGACCAGACCTGGGGACCGGTCGACTTCCGTAGCCTCCAGGTGCGCGAGTTCGGCACGATCTATGAGGGCTTGCTGGAGTCCAGCCTTTCGCTCGCTGAGCAAGACCTCACCGTCGACAAGAACGACGCGTACGTCCCTGCGAAGGAGGGGGACAAGATCATGGCGACCGCGGGTCGCCCGTACTTCCACTCGGCGTCGGGGGAGCGCAAGGCGACCGGCTCGTACTACACGCCCAAGATCGTCGTCGATCACCTCATCGAGCGGTCGGTCGAGCCCGCGCTGAGAGCCCACCTCGACCGTATTCAGACGCTGATGGACGAGGGCAAGGAGCGTCAGGCCGCAGACGTCTTCTTCGACTTCCGCGTCGCCGACCTGGCGATGGGCTCCGCGCACTTCCTGGTCGCCGCCGTGGACAAGATCGAGCGCGGCATGCGCGACTTCCTCACCGCCACCGAAGTGCCGGGCGTGCGAGCCGAACTTGCGCGCCTGGCGGAGAAAGCGCGCGAGGCGCTCGGTCAGGACACGGACGGCGCGAAGGCGATCACGGACGGCCAGCTCCTTCGCCGTCAGGTGGCACGTCGCTGCATCTACGGCCTCGACATCAACCCGCTCGCCGTAGAGCTGTCGCAGCTCGCCCTCTGGATTCACACCTTCGTGCCCGGCCTGCCGATGTCGAGCCTCGACCACGGGCTCGTCCTCGCCAACTCCCTCACCGGGATCGGTACCATCGACGAGGCGATGGATGCTCTGAAGGCCGACGGCCTGTTCGAGCAGATCATCCGGGAGCCGCTGACGGCCGCACGCGACCTTCTCATCGACTACGCGAACGCTTCCGAGGCCGACAAGTCGGAGGTAGCCGCCGGTGCGGAGATGCTGGCGAAGGCACGCGACGCAGCGTCTCCGGCGAAGGCGATCTTCGACGTGGCCGTCGCCAAGCGCCTCGGTGTGACGATTGACGAGGCATGGGACGCCGAGCAGTTCGTCGCACTCGCAGCGATGCGGGAGGTGCGTGAGGCTGTCGACCCGCTCCGGCCTGCTCACATGCCATATCTCTTCCCCGAGGTGTTCCTCCGCGACCGGCCCGGCTTCGATGTATTGGTTGGGAACCCGCCGTGGGAAGAACTCGTCTACGAGGAGATCAAGTTCTGGACGATCCGGTTCCCCGGGCTAAAGGGACATCGGCCAGCGGATCAGAAGGCCCTGATTGAGTCGTACAGGGCGAGCCGTCCCGACCTCTTAGCGCAGATGGAAGTGGAAAAGGCAGCCACGAACGGCTTGAGGACGGTACTTGCGTCCGGCCCGTTTCCGGGGCTTGAGCGTGGACACGCTGACTTGTACAAGGCGTTTAGTTGGCGATTTGTCCACCTTGCGCGAGTCCGCGGTCGCTTCTCGGTCGTCCTGCCTCGCACGGCAGTTTCGGCCCTCGGGTCATCCGAGTGGCGGCAGACTATCCAGCGGTCTGGTCACTTCGAGGAAGTCGTCACATTGCTCAACACCGCGGGATGGGTGTTTCCCGGCGTCGACGGCCGATACTCGATCGGGCTGGTCTCGGTGCAGGCGGGGTCCAAGGGAGAGACAGCGGTTGCAGGCCCCTACGCGAGCCCATCCGCTTTCGAATCGGTTAGAGAGGACGCCAAGGCCCTGAGAGTATCGGGTGCAGCAATTAGCGCGTGGACGGCGTCCGCTGCTTTTCCTCAGCTCCCCAGCCCGTCGAGCCTCCCTGTGTTCGTGACCCTTCGTCAAGCACCCAACGTTGTCGGGGAGCGAACCGACTTGGCGTTTGCTCCTGTCCAAGGAGATTTCAACCAGACAACCGACTCCGACTTGTTCCATATCGGCGCTACCGAGGGGGAGGTTCCGGTACTGAAGGGCGCATCCTTCGACATTTGGAATCCGGACTTCGGCGCAGCCCACGGGTATGCCGACTTCTCCCAAGTCCGGAACAAGATCGAAGGCCGTTTGCCTCGGCAGACACGGACGTCTAAGAGCGCATACTTCGGCCTCGATGCCGCCGCGCTAGTCGCCGACCGTGCGCTGCCGATGGATAGGGCTCGAATCGTCTTCCGCGACATTACGAATCAGACCAACACGCGAACGACTGTGGTGGCGCTTGTTCCGCCCGGCGTCGTGCTCATCAACAGCGCTCCGTTCCTCGTCAATCGAGCCGCAAATGCGAAGTCCGAGGCATACCTGCTTGGCGTTCTTAGTTCGATACCGCTCGACTGGTACTCACGGAGGTATGTGGAGCTTCACCTCAACTTCCACATCTTCAACGACCTCCCGGTTCCGACTTATCAGCCGGGGACCGTCCTTGCAGACCGGGTGGTGGAGGTCGCGGGTAGTCTCGCAGCAGTCGATGAGCGGTACACGACGTGGGCCGAGGCGGTCGGTGTCGCGGTCGGTACAGCCAACGCGGAGCCGACGAAGACAGAGCTGATCGTGGAACTCGACGCGCTCGTGTCGCTCCTCTACGGCTTGACGCAGGAGCAGGTGGAGCACGTCTTTGCGACGTTCCATCGTGGCTGGAACTACACCGCGCGGCTGGAGCGTGTCCTCGCGTACTACGAGCAGTGGAAGGACGCGGTATGACCGAGCAGCTTCCGGTCTTTGCGACGAACCGGATCGCGCCGCCAATGACGGTGCGCGAGGAGGTCCGTCTACTGTTCCGGGTCAACAGGGAGGCGCTTGCGGTGCCGCCGAGCGCCGCGATTGCGACGGCGTACATCAACCCGGCCGGGTTCTTGCTGCTCGCCGATGAGCTGGAGAAGCTGCCGCGCATCCGCGTCTTGCTCGGTGCCGATCCGGTGCCCGATCCGCTGTTGCCGGTGGATGCCGACGCGGCACTGCAGAAGCGGCTTGATGCGGCGCTGACCGACCATGTGCGCTGGCTGAAGGCGGAGCGTGACGCGCTCGGCTTCGAGCTGAAAGCTACGCAGTCGGCGGGGCGGCTCGTGGCGTGGCTGCGCGCCGCCGATGAACGTGGTGAGCCGATTGTGGAGATCCGTCGCTACACGGGTGGGTTCCTGCACGGCAAGGCGTTCATCAGTCACCACCCGACGCATCCCGCGTATCTCGCGGGGTCGTCGAATCTGACCTATGCCGGGCTCACCCGCAACACCGAGCTGAACGTGGGTGCGTCGGGGCAGCACGGGTCGACGCCGCAGGTGATCGACTGGTTCGAGGAGTGCTGGGCCGACTCCGAAGCCTTCGACCTCGCCGGGTTGTACGAGCCGCTGTGGGCCGAGCACACCCCGTGGAGCGTGTTCCTGCGCATGCTGCTGGCCCGCTACGGCGAGCACCTCGACGACGAGCAGGCGGGTCCCACGCGGTTCGAGCTGACCCGGTTCCAGGCCGACGGCGTGAAGCGGATGCGGCGCCTGCTGGACGAGATCGGTGGGGTGCTCGTCGCCGACGAGGTGGGTCTCGGCAAGACGTTCCTCGCCCTCGAAGTGATCGCCGCCGCCACCGAACAGCAGCGGCAGCGCGTGCTCGTCGCGACCCCCGCTGCACTCAAGGCATCGGTCTGGGACCCGGTTCTGGAACGGTACGACATCTCCCGCCGTGTCTCGGTGCACTCCTACGAGGAGATCCGCAGCCGCATGGACCCCGAGCACCCGGAACACCTCGGCTTCTACGAGCGCGCCGAGGATGCCGCGCTGGTGATCGTGGACGAAGCGCACAACCTGCGCAACGCGGGAGCGGCGCGCTCGGAGGCACTGGATCGGATCATCCTCGCCGGGCGGCACCCGAAGAAGGTCGTGCTGCTCACCGCCACACCGGTGAACAACTCGCTCATCGACCTGGAGACGCTGGTCAAGTACTTCATCCGGGATGATGCGCGCTTCGCCTCCATTGGCATCCCGTCGATCCGCAAGTACATTCGCGATGCGCAGGCGCTCGATCCCGAGGCGCTGACGCCCGCGCACCTGTTCGACCTGATGGATCAGGTCGCGGTGCGGCGCACCCGCAAGTTCGTCAAGGACAACTACCGCGGCGAGACGATCGCCGGGCCCGGCGGCAAGAAGATCCCGGTCGAGTTCCCCGACGCCGACGTGCGCCGCGTCGACTACCAGCTCGATGAGCCGGGTGAGGCGTTGGTCGATGCGGTCACCTATGCACTCGACATCCCGGACGATGAGACGCACGTCGCGTCGTTCAGTGTGCGCCGCAGCGACCCAGGCCGTCTGTTGCTTGCGCGGTACGTCCCGAGCCGATATCTGAGGACCGAGGACCTGAACAAGACCGAGGTCTCGAACATGGGGCTGCTGCGCTCCGCCTTGCTCAAGCGGCTCGAATCCTCACCGACCGCACTGGCTGGCACGCTCGGCGTTCTGATCCAGACGCACGAGGCTTTCCTCTCGGCGCTCGGGAAAGGCACCGTGCTCGTCGGCGGCGCGCTGCGGGACTATGTGAACTCCGAGTCGGAAGACCTTGACGAGATCGTCGCCGGTCTCGACGAGAATGCTGAGCATCAAGCCACCACTGCTGAACTGTATGACGCAGAGCTGCTGGCATCGGATGTCGAGCGCGACCTCGTATTGATCCGTCAACTCCAGTCACTCGCCAGGGCCGCAGCGCAAGACGGTGAACCGAAGGTTGCGGCGCTCCTCGCAGAGCTGGAGCGAATTTCGGCCGACGCCGACAAGCCCGCCGTAACGAACGCACCCAGCGGCGACCGGCGGAAGGTCATCGTCTTCTCCACCTACGCCGACACCATCCGCGACCTGCACGAGCGGCTCATCCACGCGCTGGACGCGGTGCCTGACGGCTCGCCGCTCGCAGCGTACCGAGGCCGGGTCGCGCCCGCGGTGATCGGCGAGTTTGCGTCAGGTAAGACAGGCGGGATCAACCAGACTGCCCGAGCGAGGGCGGTGGCAAACTTTGTTCCGCGAACGGCAGGAGCGCTCAAGACCGATGGAACACCAGTGGAGAAAGACCTCTACGACATCCTGCTGACGACCGACGTGCTCGCCGAAGGCGTGAACCTTCAGCAGGCCGCGCATATCGTCAATTACGATCTGCCGTGGAACCCGATGCGCATCGTGCAGCGCCACGGCCGCGTCGACCGCATCGGCAGCCAGCACAAGTCCATCGAACTTGACGTCTTCTTCCCCGCCGAGCATCTCGACGAATTCCTCGGGCTGGAGCAGACCCTGATCCGCAAGCTCCGGCAGGCTGACGCCGCGATCGGCGCGGGCAAGGTGCTTCCCGGCGTCTCCCACTACCCGCCGCAGGAGCACCACGACCCCGACGCTATCGTCGGCGAGATCGAGGAACTCATTGATCAGGGCGGCGGCTCGGCGGCGGGATCAGGGGAGGAGTACCGGCGTCGCCTCGCCAACGCGCTCGACGCCGACCAGGCGCTCCGCGGACGGCTCGAGGACCTGCCGTACGGTATCGGCGGCGGGTTCGTGAACCCAGCAATCTCCGGCCGCTCCTTCGTGTTCTGCATGAAGATGGGCGACAGCGGCCACATCTGGTTCCGCAACGTGAATGCCGACGGCGCCTGGCAGCCTGTCGCCGACGAGGATGGTCGGATCGTGGTCGACGACACCTTGATTTCGCTCGTCACGGCTGACCCCGGCAGGCCTGACAGGCCGCGCTCTCTGCCCGACGAGGCGTTCCGCGCTGCCTACGAGGCATGGGCGCTCGCACAGGAGGATGCGCACGACGAGTGGATGCGCTCCACCGACCCGAATGCCCTCGCCGCCGAGATCCCGGCAGCCTTCCGCGACGCGCGGGAGATCATCCTGAACAAGGGCGGACACCTCGGCGCGGCACAGCTTCAGACCATCATGCGACTCAACACCGTGCCGACCGCCAAGGCGAGGAGGGCGATGCGAGCTGCGCTGCGCGCCCCCGGGAAGCCCGAGGCTGTTGTCGACGCGATCATCCAGGTGCTCGACGGTTTCGGCATCCAGCCTGCCGAGAAGGTCGAACCGCTCCCGCCCATCGCGCTCGACGACGTGCGCCTCATCGCTTGGATGGCGGTCGAGGGGACGAAGGCGACGGAGACCCGAGGAAGCGCGTCGTGAGAGCTATGGTCACGTTCTGTCTCCGGCTCACCCCTGGAGAACTTGGTCCTCATCGCGTTCCCACCGGTGAGTGCATCCTCCTCATCCCCGTAGCAAGAAGTGGAAAGGTCGTCGACGGCAATGAGTAATGAGGTGGTGCTTGTCGATCAGTTCATCAAGGCCGCGCAGGACAGCCGGGATGCGCCGTTGCCAGACGACGTTGCTTTCGAGCTGTTCGCTGCAGCGACTGTCCTCAATGGTCACAACATGAGTGACGAGGAGGTAGAAGCGGGGCGCATCGGAGGCGGTCTAGACGGTGGCCTGGACGCCGTGTACACCTTCCTCGATGGTCGTCTCCTCAGCGAAGACGCGGAGATCTTCGAGGATGGGTTCAAGCCGAGTGAGATTCGGAAGGGTGCTGAGCTCTCGCTTTGGTTGATCCAAGCAAAACGGTCCGAGGGGTTCGGAGAAGACGCCTTTGATAAGGCCGGGGCGAGTATGAAGAAGCTGCTCGACCTGAACTTCACCGACGAGCAGCTCGTTGGGATCTACTCGGCTGATGTAATCGAGCGCGTGCGCATTTTCACTCGTGCGTGGACTTTGCTGAGTATCCGGTCTCCGCGTATCTCGATTACGTTCGCGTACGTTTCGCGCGGCGATACGGCGAGCGTCTCTGGTGGCGTGGCGCAGAAGATGGCCGATGTGCGCACGGAACTCGGCGCTTTGGTCCCCGGTGCTGAAATCGATGTTCGCGTCGTGGGCGCCAAGGAGCTTTGGGCGATGGCGAGCGCGACGCCGGAATACGATCTTCAGCTCCGATTCAGGGACTACATCTCGGAAGGGGACTCCTACGCGGGCCTAGTCTCGCTGCCGGAGTACTTTCGGTTCCTGTCAGATGACAATGGGGCGCTGCGGGGGCATCTCTTCGACTGGAACGTGCGAGATTTCCAAGGTGCAGTTACCGTGAACAGGCAGATGAAGGCGACGCTGGAAGCTGATGACGACAGGGATTTCTGGTGGCTCAATAATGGAGTCACGATCCTATGTTCTGCGGTCAATATCGGTGGTGAGAAGACGTTCACTCTCTCGGGCGTCCAGACCGTCAACGGGATGCAAACGTCGCACGCGATTCATGACGTGCTCACGGCCACGGGTGCGGAGCTTGATCGGCATAAGCGCCGATCTGTACAGGTCCGTGTGATCAAGACCCTGGACGAGGCGACGCGTGATGACGTGATCAGGGCTACAAACAGCCAGACGAAGGTTCCTGACGCATCGCTTCACGCGACCGAGGATCTCCATCGACAGATCGAGTCGCACTTCGCCGCAAGGGGCTGGTACTACGACCGGCGGAAGAACTTCTACAAGAACGCCGGTAAGCCCGCGGACAAGATCATCAGCATCCCCACACTGGGCCAGGCAGTCATGGCAATCGGTCTCAGCCGTCCGGACGATGCGCGCGCGCGTCCGTCAACGCTGCTCAACAATGAAGCGGACTATGCCGCGGTGTTCAGCGTGTCATTGAGCTTGGATGTCTACCTCTGGATTGCCGCTGTTCAGCGGCGCGTCGATTCGCTCCTTCTGACTGAGGGCGTCGCAGATGCCCCGACTAGGACGAACACCCGCTTCTATATCAGCAGCTATCTCGTGACGAAGGCGCTGGGCGCGCAGATTTACAACCCGAGCCAGCTAAAGGCCCTCTCGCAGGTACCACTCTCTATAGACGTCGACGACGTCAAGGCTGCACTTTCTGTCGTCAGCGCGGAGATCCAAGGCATCGCCGATGATAACTCTTGGCAGGTCGATCGCGTGGCGAAGAGCGACATGCTGACAAAAGCGGTTGTTGCGCGGGCAGTCGCGGACGCAACCGAACAAGCCGAACCGGGTGCGAAGGAAGCCTCCTGAACGCTTCCTTCTAAGCCTGGGTCTGCTGCCGCATCTTCGGGTGCTGCGCCAGTGTCACCGCAATACACGCAACTGACGCCGTCGAGCATGCGGAGGATATCGAGCGCCTCGTGGATCTCATCAGCCCGGGGCGGGACCTCGGGTGTCAGGACATCCACGGCATCAGTTTCCGGGAGATCTTGCGAGAGCCGCAGTTCCTGGGCATCACGGCCGACCTGGTCGATCTGCTCTCACGGCGCTTGGAGTCGTGGCTCGCCGAACGCTACGCCTGATCTACCCGGGTAGATCAGATCACTGACGATGCTTCAGGTCCGAGCTGTGCTTCCCGATCTCCGCTCGAGTGTGGGCGAGGTCGATCCCCTCGACGAGCTAGCCCAAGACTTCGCCGAGCTCCGGCCCCTCGCCCTCACACAGTCGCGTCATCGCGCGAGCCACGGCTTCCGCGCGCAGCTCGATAAAGTTCGCGAAGTCCGGCCCGACCTGCGCCATAAGCTCGGCCCCGACGACCTCGTCCGGATACGGCCCTGCATCTCGAAGAGCCGTGACGGGGATCACGTGACTCCGCAATCGTGCCTCAACCGACTCCGCGCTCGGCGCAGCCTCGGCGCGCGCAGCCAGATAGGCGATCGGGTCGAGTCGACCGATCGTGCGATTCGTCCGCCACGTGATGAGGGCGCAGTTCAGTGCCAGGTTCGGATCGATTCCGGCGTCGCTCAGCAGCTTTGCCGGGAAGAGGTGGTGGTACTCGCGCTTTCGGACGTTGGAGGCGCTGAGTGGCGAGTCATCCGCGAAATCACGCGCACCGAAGTAGTTGGTCGCGGCGAGTATCGCGCGCGCGAGGCTGCTCCGCCCACTCGGCCACCCCGCGGCCTGGAGAGCCCGAGTACTGGGAAGCGGGTACACCTCGCGGTTGAGGACGGGCACGGTCGAGTCGAGCAACGCGAGCGCACCGGGTGTCGGCGCAGACGCGAAGGTGAGGAGCGGCTTGGCGTCTGCATGCGCACGAGTCGCCGCCGCGCCGTCGTAGCGTCCGGTGAAGAACGCGGTCCACAGGTACTTTCGGCCGACATGTTCGACCAGCCCTCGGGCGTCGCCGAGCTTAGGGGCACGAACGAACATCGCGGCCACGACAGGCACTGCTACGGCAGTGGGCAGTCGCTCGGCATCCCAGATTCGCATCTGCCCGAGAAGCTCGATCGCGTCGAGGAGGCCTTGTAGCGTGAGGTCCCATTCCTTGACGAGTCGATCGGCATCGATGCTGAAGAAGCCAGACTTGTTCGGCGAGAGATCCTGGTGCAGCGCGATCGTCTGAAGGAGGAGATCGGACACGGAACCGAAAGGGCCGACGTGCGGATGCTGCGCGACGAACGTGTCGATCATCTCCTGCAGCCGAGCTCCGGTCGCGTTCTCCACCTCTGCGACGACGATGTCGAACGGGCGAAGCGGCTTTGCATTGGTGTTCATATTGATGAACACCTCGAGAGCGACCGACTTGGGTGTGCTGGCGGGAAGATTCAAGTACGGGAGTCGATAGTGCTTGACCGTCTCACGGAGTGGAGAAACGACGTCGTCCTTGAGGAACCGTCGCCGCGCGTCGTAGGCCTCCATGGCGGCGAAGATCTGTGTCGCATCGGAATCGGCGTGGAGCGCGGGCTTGAGGTGCGAAGTCGCCTTCTCGATCCACGCGCCTACCTCATCATCCGACGCGGGGTCCAGAAGGTGCACGGGAACCAGACCTCGCTGTGCGCATTGAGCGGGGTCTTCGGTCCAGCGTGGCATCAACTGCCCGTTCTTGTTCTTCCACGTCGTGTACGACCAGACGTCGACGCCGTCATCATCGTTCTGGGGGTCCTCGTCGAGCAGTGGGTGATGGACGAAGAACTTGCGATCCTCGTAGTTGCCTTTGAGTGAGCGCCAAAGCGCGGTGAGTCGTTGCTGCCCGTCGAGAAGGTGCTCCGTGACCTTCGCATGCGTCTGCGGAGCGGTTACCAGCGGCCGCGAATGGAACTGCTCTTCCTCGCCGACGTCGAGGACAAGAGTGATCCCCAGCGGAAGATCACGGATGATCGTGCGCAGCATCGACTCGATTCGGCGTCGGTCCCAGGCCTCACCGCGCTGAAAACTTGGAAGGTGAAGCTTGCCGGCAGCGATATCGGAGAGCCACTGGTGGACGGGCCGATCAAGCGCTTTGCTCCCGGTGCTCATGACTCGCCCACCTCGCTCTTCGCGCTGCGGCGTCTGAATGTGCGTCCGGCGAAGTCGGCGAACGATCCCGCGATCTCCTTGGCCTTGTCCACGCCCTCCGCGCCGATGCGTGTCGCCGCCTCGATGCCTTCGGTGCCGAGGCGGAGCGCCGTGTCTACGCCGTCGCTGCCGGCTCGGAGCAAGTCATCGCGGGTGTCCGCAACTGCGGCCGACCAACGCCGGGACTCAAGCTCGTCTGGGGCCGCTTCGACGCCGAGGTGATCGTGGAAAGTTCCGACAGAGTCATTGACTGCGTTCCTCGACCGAACAATCGCCGGAGACTCGATGGGATTGAAGAGCACCTTCGAGTTCGCAAGCGACGCTGCCACATCCATGCGATTGAGGAGCTGCCGCGTGGCTTGTGTGATCACCTCCGCGCGGTTGGCCCGAGCCGTTCGGAGCGCGATTCGGTGACGGTCGAGTTCCTCGGGAGATGTCTGGAGGACGCGGTCGAGTTCGATGACCCCTGTCGCCTCCTGCAGGTAGAAGCAGTGTGCGAGCACAGCGAGCCAATCCTGCACGCGACAGTCGACGTTCTTCGACAGGTCGGCGAGGTCATTGACGGACTTGCTCTCAAGCTTTTCCGCAAGGGCATCGATCTGGCGCAAGGCGTATGCCTGGGTGCGCGCGATCGTCATCGCCGATCCCTGCACCTTTGACCAGGTCACGTCTGAAACGCCACCGACTTCCTTTCGGATGGTCAGCGCCTCTTCGAGCATCATGTCCACGCCGATCATGTCCGCGAGCACAGCATCTTTCTGCGCTCGGAGCACGTCATCGACCTTCTCGTCTATGACGGCGAGATAGTCGGTGATCTCTTCCATGGTCTGCTGCATCGCGACCTGGGCCATGATTCCCGCGACGCCCGCCAGCATGGCTGGGTTAGTCAGCATCGATCCCGGTGTCTTGAGAAACTGCAAATTCTTCGCGAACTGCCCATTGGGAGCACGGAGAGTTGCGTGCAGGTTTCCGCTTGAGGAGTTCGTCACCTTGGGTAGCTTCTGAGCAGCAGCCCACGACTCCTCAGTCAGCTTCATCCAGCGCCCGGAGTTCGCTGTGAGCTCGGAGCCTGCCTTGAGAGCAGCGGCGCCTCCTCCGAAGGCGCTCCCAAGCCGCGGAAGTTCAAGATCGCGAGACTCGAGGCGATTGGATGTCAAGAACTGTTCCACGCTGGACGCTGGGCCGATCAGCGCGAGCCCATCCCCGTCGGTGATCAGCTCGATCTCGGAGAGATCTACGTCGTCCATACGTGATGCCCTTTCGTGCGAAACCCATGCGCGCCTATGAAGATCATGGCGTATGCGAACGACAGCGCGACACTGCGCACCTCCCGGCCCTCTTCCCCCGCCCCCGGTTCCTCCGACATGATGAAGAGGACCGACCTCGAAGGAGCCCGCCGTGTCACTCACACCGTCCCCGGCGCCGCAGCCCGACACCACTGCCGCCGGGCTCCCCGGAGCTGTGGTGATCATAGGCATCCGGCGGCTCCTGATCTGGGCGCTCGTCGCGGGAGTCCTCTACTCCTCCTTGATGAGCGGCAGCAAGGGATTCTGTCCGGGCGGTATCGATGCCGACGGAGGTTTCATCGACTCCGAGGGCCGATCGGTCGAGCAGGCTCCGATGTGCGTCTCGTTGGCGCTCCGTCCCAGCGTGTTCGTCTATGTCGGCATCGCGCTGATCGTCCTGATCGCGATTGGGCGCGTCACCAAGGCATCGGATGAGCGGGCCGCCCTGAGGACGCTGGAACGCGCGATCCAAGGATCCGGTCTGCTCATCGCCATTGCGCTCGTGGTCTCGCACGTGTGGTTCCAGCTCACCCCGCTCGAGCACTTCTCGTCCGAGTCGTGGTCTTACTTCAGTCCGTTCCCGCTCGGGGTCGTCGACGTCGTGATCGAGCCGATGACGGGACCCTGACGGCCGGACGGCGCGCTGCCTACCGCCCCGCCCGTACCCGCAGTCCGAATGCGATCCCCGCGAGCGCGATCACCACGATCCCGTACCCGACGCACACCGCTTCGAGCCCGAACACCCCGACCAGCGCACCGGCGATCACGGCCGGCACTCCGAAGGCCAGATACGCCAGCACATACAGGACGGCGAAGGTGTCGGCCCGCTGCGTCGCCGGGATCTGCGGAGCCAACGACGCGACGACTCCTGAGAACGCAGTCCCGAAGCCCATGCCGGTGACCGCCGCCGCGACGAGGTAGAACGGCAGCGACCCCACCCCCAGCGCGATCAGCGACAGCAGCGTCCCGACCCCGAGCGCTGACGTGCCGAACAGCACCATCGATCGCGCGGAGATCCGCCGCAGCACGAAGGCCGTCACCGCACCGACACCGGCGAGCAGCACGACGCCGAGCCCCTGCCACACGTGCGCCTCCCCGCCGAGCTCGCCCCGCACGATGTTCGCGCCGAGCGACAGGAAGAGTCCACCCGTCGCCCACCCCGCGATCACGGCCGGAGCCCCACGCCCGAAGTCGGCCCGAATCGCCGGAGGGATCGACAGCCGGAAGCTCAGCGACGCCCACACTCCGGGCGTGCGCGGCGCGGTCTCCGGCACCAGCAGGAACAGCGCCGCCAGTACGAGGTAGACCGAGCTCAAGGGCGCGAACACGTCGAGCAGGGCCTCGCCGCTCACGTCGAGCATCACCCCGGACGCGAGCGCCCCGAGCGCGAGTCCGATCCCGGGGCTCAGTGCGTTCCACAGCGCCGCGACCCCGGCACGCCCGCCCGGTGCGAAGTCGAGCACCGTCGCCGACAGGGCCGAGATCAGCAGACCACTCGCCACGCCCTGCAGGATGCGCGCGAGGAACAGCACCGCGACGGCATCGACGTGCCAGAAGAGGAACATGCTTCCGGCCAGCAGCAGGAACCCGGCGATCGCGACCGGACGACGACCCACGTGATCCGAGAGCGAACCGGCGGTGAGGAGCGTGAGCAGCAGCGCCACCGCGTACACCGCGAACACGGCGCTGATCACCACAGCCGGGAACCCGATGTCCTGCGCGAGCACCGGATAGAACGGCGACGGCGCACTCGCCCCGACCATCATCAGGATCTGCGCCACGATCGCCAGCACGAATCCGAACCGCGCCCGGGGGACTGCACCGGGCGCGGTGCTGTCCGCCATCGACGGACGGATGATCGGCGCGGTGCTGGTCATGGCGACTCCTCATAAGGTTCGAGAATCATCGAACTATCGGAGCGTACTCGCCATCCTGCGATTGTTCAACTATTCTCGAACCATGCCTGGCGATCTCCCTCACCCGGAGCGCTCCGAGATCCAGCTCACGGACGTGCTCTTCGCGCTCAGCGACCCCGAGCGCCTCGCCATCGCGCGCCAGCTCGCCGACGGACCCCTCGACATGGCCGCCTGCCATGCCACCGATCCGAACCTCCCGAAGTCGACCAAGTCGCACTTCATGAAGGTGCTGCGCGAAGCCGGAGTCATCCGCAACGAGCCCCACGGACGCCGGCGGATGCTGACGCTCCGACGCGACGACCTCGACGCGCTCTTCCCGGGACTGTTGGATTCGGTGCTGCGCACTCCGTGACCGCCCACCGGCCGTCGCGCGTGGATTCGTTGCCCGCCCGTGAGAGTGAGTGTATAGTCACTCATATGTCCAGCACTCGCAGTTCCATCCTCTCGACAGCCGACGCCCGTCGGCCCCTCGTGGCTGCGGCAGCGCTGGCGGCGTTCGCACGCGGTGGCTATCACGGCACGACCGTCGCCGACGTGGCGCGCGAGGCCAAGATCTCGCCGGCCTACGTCTTCAAGCTGTACTCCGGCAAGGAGGCGCTGTTCGTCGTGGCGCTCGAGGCTTGCTTCGACGCGATCCTCGCCGCTCTCGAGGAGGGGGCGGATGCCGCCGCCGACACCTCGCCGGAAGGCGTGCTCGACGCGATGGGTGATGCCTACGCGCACCTCATCTCCGACCGGACGCTGTTGATGTTGCAGGTGCACGCGCAGTCGGTCGCCGAGATCCACGCCGTGGGTGGGGCGCTGCGGCAAGGGCTCGAACGCGTCACGACGTTCGCGAAGACCCGTTCACGGGCGAGCGACGACGACGTGCAGCGTTTCATCGCCTACGGGCAGCTCTGCCACCTGATCGTCACGACGCAGCTCGACGGACGCCCGGGGGACTGGGTCGCCCTGCTGACCAAGGGGATCACGCACCCCGACTGATGCTTCTGTCGGAGGCGGGTCTCTTTCCGCGCCCTCAAGAGTGAGTGAGCAATCACTCAATATCTTTTCCACCCACAAGAATCCAGAAACGGAGCACGACATGACCACCCTCACTTCCCTCCCGGCGGTCGCCGCACCGCGCAGCACGCGTCGCTGGGTCGCCCTCAGCGTCCTCGCCCTCGCCCAGTTCCTCGTGGTGCTCGACGCCTCGATCGTGAACATCGCCCTCCCCGTCATCGGGCGGCAGCTGGGCATGGATACCGCCACCCTCTCTTGGGTGATCACCGCCTACGTGCTCGCGTTCGGTGGCTTTCTCCTCCTCGGTGGACGCCTTGCCGACCGCTACGGGCACCGCCGGGTGTTCCTCCTCGGAGCGGCAGGGTTCGTGGCAGCATCCGCGCTCGCCGGGTTCTCCTTCTCGAGCGAGATGCTCCTCGCTGCACGCGCCCTGCAGGGTGTCTCGGCCGCGCTCCTCGCCCCGGCCGCTCTCGCGCTGCTGACCCAGCTCTTCCCGGACGACGCCGAACGCACCAAGGCACTGGGCGTGTGGGGAGCGGTCGCCGGCGCCGGATCCGCCGCGGGGGTGCTGCTCGGTGGGGTGCTCACGGCGACCCTCGGCTGGCAGTCGGTGTTCTTCGTGAACGTGCCGATCGGCGCACTCGTGCTCATCGCGATCCCGCTGCTCGTCACCCGTGACGGCCTCCGCGTCTCCGGGCGCCTGGATGCTGCCGGCGCCGTGACCGTCACCGCCGCACTGGTCTCGCTCGTCGGTGCCCTCAGTGCGGTCGAGCAGGTCGGGTTCGTGCACCCGTTGCCGCTGGGTCTGCTCGCCCTCGCGCTGGTGCTCGGCGTGCTCTTCGTGGCGATCGAGCGCCGCGCCGCCGCGCCTCTCGTCCCGCTCCGCGTGTTCCGGAACCGCAACCTCGCGCTCGGCAACATCGTCATGCTGCTGGGCGGGGCCACCATGGTCGCCCTCTTCTTCGCCCTCTCGGTCTACATGCAGGCCGTGCTCGGCTATGACGCCCTGACCGCAGGCCTCACGCAGCTGCCCCTCGCCGGTGTGCTCGTGCTCGTCGCCGGCGCGGTCCCCGCCGTGATCGCCCGCGTCGGCACACGGCCGGTGCTGATCGGGGCGCTGCTCCTCCTGGCGGCAGGGCTCGTGTGGCTCTCCGCATCTCCGGCGGATGCCGCGTTCCTCACGAACCTGCTCGGCCCGACCCTCCTGATCGGCGTCGGACTCGGCGGTGCGGTCGTCGCGACCACCCAGCTCGCCGTGGACGGCGTCGAGGGCGGAGAGGCCGGGCTCGCGGGTGGACTCGTCAACACCAGTCAGCAGTTCGGCGGCGCGATCGGGCTCGCGGTGCTCGGCACGGTCGCCGGGCTCCGCACCGCGGCACTCTCGGCGGAAGGGGCCTCCCACGCCGAGGCCCTCACGGGCGGGTTCTCCTGGCTCTTCCTCGGCGCGGCAGGACTGGCGGTCATCGGCGCGGCGATCGTCGCGGTCTGGCGCCGCGACTGAGGGTGTCGGAGTGAGCCCGTGGACGACGGCGCAGGGCACGTTCTCCACGGGCTCGTTCGCGTGGATGGGATCGAAATGACCCTCTGAGTTCGCCGGGAATCACGGTAATGACAAGTGCTTGTTGCGCGTTGGTTGGCATTCTGGCCTCAGATTTGGAACGGATGCCGAGATGGGCGGATACTTCTGGCATCCCGGCCGTCGTGAATCGGCTGGGGGAATCGACATGCAGACCTCCACCGCACTCGCGCCAGGAACGACCATCGCCATCGTCGGCGCCGGTCGTGTCGGACGCGTGCTCGCCGGGGCACTGCGCGCGGCCGGGTTCGACGTCCTCGGACCCCTCCGGCGCGACCAATCGATGCCGAAAGCGGACATCGCGCTGCTCTGCGTGCCGGACCGCGCCATCCCGGCGGTGGCGTTCGTCGCACGACCGCATGTGCGGTTCGTCGGACACGTCTCGGGTGCCACCTCGCTCGACGACGTCGACTTCCGTTTCCACCCGCTGCAGACCTTCACAGGGACGGAGCCGCCCGACGTGTTCCACGGCATCGGCGCCGCGGTCGCCGGCCGCACCGACGAAGCCCGCTCTGTCGCCGAGCAGCTGGCCCGCGTGCTCGGGACCCGTCCGTTCATGGTCGACGACGAGCACCGCGTGAGCTATCACGCGGCCGCATCGTTCGCCTCGAACTTCGTGCTGACGGTGCTCGATGCGGCCGAGCAACTCGCCGTCGCCGCCGGCATCCCCGAGGGCGAGGCCCGCGAACTCCTCACTCCGCTCGTCGGTCGCACCATCGAGAACTGGGCACGCGTCGGAGCGCAGGAAGCTCTCACCGGACCGATCGCCCGAGGGGATGAAGCCACGGTCGCGCGTCAGAGGTCGGCTACGGAGGAACACGACCTTCAGGCACTGTTCGACGCCCTCGCCGTGGCCACCCGAACGATCGCCTCGCGGGAGGCGGGGTCGCCAGGGGTGCTGCCGCGGGAGGCGGTGTCGCGGGAGGCGGTGTCGCGGGAGGGGGTGTCGCGAGGGGTGCCGTCGCGGGAGGAGGTGTCGCGGGAGGGGGTGTCGCGGGAGGGATCGGGTGAGATGGCGTCGCGGGAGATGGTGTCGCGGGAGGAAGGGTCGCGAGGGGTGCCGTCGCGGGAGGCGGTGTCGCGTGAGGGGGCGCGGGGGAACCCGTCGCGAGAAGTCGCCGGCGAAGAGAAGGAGTCTTCTGTATGAGGATCCTCCGCACGATCACCGAGGTTCGGGCAGCCGTTCGCGACGCTCGGCGCACGGACTCGTCGGTCGGGCTCGTCCCCACGATGGGGGCGTTCGATGACGGGCACCTCTCTCTCATGCGTGCGGCCCGAGCGGCTTCTGATCTCGTCGTCGTCTCGCTCTTCGTCAACCCGACGCAGTTCGGCGCGAACGAAGACCTCAGCACCTACCCGCGTGACGAGGCGCGAGACGCCGCGCTCGCCGAAGCCGAGGGCGTGGATATCCTCTTCGCCCCCGCGGCATCCGAGATCTACCCCGACGGGTTCGCGACGAACATCCACGTCGCCGGCCTCACCGATGTTCTCGACGGTGCGAGTCGCGGCGCACATCACTTCGACGGCGTCGCCACGGTCGTCACGAAGCTGCTCGGGATCGTCCGCCCTGATGCCGCCTACTTCGGGCAGAAGGATGCGCAGCAGGTGCTGGTCGTCCGCCGCGTCGTACGCGACCTCGACCTGGACGTGCGGATCGTCGCCTGCCCGATCGTGCGCGAGGCCGACGGGCTCGCGATGAGCTCGCGCAACGTCTACCTCGATGCGGACGCCCGTGCTCAGGCGACCGCGCTCAACCGTGCCCTCGACGAAGCGACCGCGGTGTTCGACGGCGGTGCCCGTGACGCCGGCAGCATCCTGTCGACCGCTCGTCGCGTGCTGGACGAGGCCGACATCGATCCGGAGTACCTCGAGCTCCGCGATGCCGAGACTCTGCGCCCTCTCGGACGCGTCGACCGCGACGCTCTTCTCGCCGTGGCTGCGCACGTCGGGGCCGCTCGGCTCATCGACAACCACATCCTCTCCGGGGGCGACGTCGCCGCCGGCCCCACCGCGACGGAGGTCCGCGCATGAGTGCCCAAGCTGCTTCCCACCCCCGTGTCACCCTCGCTGCCCTCGCCGCGAAGAAGGACGCGGGAGAAGCGCTCGTCATGGTCACCGCGTATGACCACCCCAGCGCGCAGATCGTGGAAGCTGCCGGGGTCGACATCGTGCTCGTGGGCGACTCGGCCGCGATGACCGTGCTCGGCTATGACAGCACGGTGCCGGTCACGGTCGACGAGATGCTCATGCTCACCAAGGCTGTTCGCCGCGGATTGACCTCCCCGCTGCTCATCGGCGACCTGCCCTTCGGGTCGTATGAAGCCTCTGACGAACTCGCCCTCGCGACGGCACAGCGCTTCATCAAGGAGGCCGGCTGCGACCTCGTGAAGATCGAGCGCGGCGGCACGACCGTCGACCGCGCTCGGGCCCTGGTTCGAGCCGGCATTCCCGTGGTCGGGCACGTCGGACTCACCCCGCAGACCGCGACGGCTCTCGGCGGCTACCGCGCGCAGGGTAGAACCGCCGAAGCCGCGCTCGCCGTGATCGATGATGCCCTCGCCCTGCAGGATGCCGGGTGCGCGATGCTCGTGATCGAAGCAGTGCCCTCCGAAGTGACCGCAGCCCTCATGCCGCGCCTCGACATCCCGGTGATCGGTATCGGCGCCGGAGCGGGTGCCGACGGGCAGGTGCTCGTCTTCCACGACCTCCTCGGGCTCTATGACGGCGGAGCAGCAAAGTTCGTCAAGCGCTACGCCGATCTGCGCGGTGCAGCCATCGACGGCGTCGAGGCATACGCGCGGGAGGTGCGCAGCGGTGCGTATCCCTCGGCGGAGCACGGCTACGCGATGGCGCGCGGTGAGGCGGCGCGCCTGGAGGAGATGCTCGCGACGCGCTGATCCAGCCGACGTGTGGCCGATCGCTGGCACGATCGAGCGCATCGCAAGCGTGCGACTCGGATCCGGGGTCACTGTGCGGGGTCATGTCTGTATAGTACATAGTTTCGAAGACTGGTGGCGTGTAGTCCCGCGCTTGTGGATAGTTTGCATGCATGCTTGGCGATATTCCGGCATGTAATCGAATAAAGCTTCGAAAGTAGAGCCATTCCGGGTTAGAGTGAAGCATGTCCACTTTGACCGGGTTGCACGAGGCGATGGCTCGCCTCGATGACGCGTGGTCGCGCGCCGAGGAGACCGACGATCTGTCTCGAGCGCAGCTGATCGCCGTCAACGATGCGATCGGTCTGTTGCAGCGGCGTCTGGATGCTGTGCACGTGGAGGTGGCGGCTGGTATCTCACGCGAGTCGCGCCCCGAGTTGGGAGCAGAGAGCCTCGCGAAGCAACAGGGCTTTCGGAGTCCGGCGAAGCTGATCGCAGCAACGTCGGGGGTATCGACGGGTGATGCGCAGCGTCTCGTCAAGGTCGGCGAGGCGACGGCGCCGCGTATGGACCTGATCGGAGCGCGCTTGCCGGCGAGGTATCCGCTCGTACGCGAGGCGCTGGCCACCGGGGCTCTCAGTGCGCAGGCGGCGGCGATGATCGTCGGGCTGCTGGATCGGTGTCGAGTGGCTGCCGGCCCGGAACGCATCGCCGAGGGGGAGCGGGTGCTCGCCGAGAAGGCTAAGGGCCTCGCGCTCGACGACGTCCGCAAGCTCGTGGTCCGCGCGGAGGCGTGGCTCGACCCGCACGGGGTCGAGCCGAAGGAGGAAGAGCGCCGCGGAAAGCGTGCGCTGACGCTGTTCGAGCGTGATGGCATGGTGCATCAGAGCGCGGTGCTGGATGCGGAATCGGCGGCTCCGGTCGTGACGGCGATCCGGGGGTATGTCTCAGCGGCGTTCGCGGCGCGGAAAGATGCGCCGGATCCCGATGCAGTCGATGCGGATCGTCGTTCGGTGCCGATGCTGCAGGCGGATGCGCTGGCCGTGTTCGCAGCTCATGTTCTCGGGTGTGCGCAGCGGGTGCCGTTGGCGGGTGCGACGGTCGTGGTGCGGATGCGGCTGGAGGATCTGGAGTCCGGATCCGGAGCCGCAGAGGTCGACGGGATCGAACAGCCGGTCAGTGTCGGTGCGGCGCGGCGGATGGCCGCGGGCGGGGGCGTGATCCCGTGCGTGCTCGGCGGTGCGAGCGAGGTTTTGGACTGGGGCCGGGAGAGACGCCTGTTCACCCGGGCGCAACGGTTGGCTCTGGTGGAGCGGGACGGTGGGTGCGCGATGTGCGGGTTGCCGCCGGAGATGACGAAGGCGCATCACATCCGCTGGTGGAGGCGAGATCTAGGGGCGACGGATCTGTCCAATGGGGTGCTGCTGTGTGAGACCTGTCACCATCGCATTCACGATAACGAGTGGGAGATCCGTATCGATGGGGCTGGCGCGGTAGGACGGGTGTGGTTCATTCCACCCGGATACGTCGACCCCGCCCGCACGCCGCGCCTGGGGGGACGTGCGCGCTTCGACATTGCGGCCTGAGCGCGACGCCGTGCGAGGTTCCCGACTGTCGGCGAGTGGTTGTCAGAGGGTGGTTGTCAGAGGGTGCCCTCAGAGAGCGGACATCAGAGAGCGGTTGTCAGAGATCGGCCCTCGGAGGGCGGTGATCAGCGGGTTCCTTCGTGCCCTGAACCGGGAGGGGTGGCACCCGAGACCTTGTCGCCGACCGAGAACTCCCACCCAACCCACAGCCTGAACGATATATCGTTGAGTATCGTTCACCACAGCAGGAGGTCATCATGAACAACGCATTCCCCTCCAACCCGTTCGGCGGCAACGGCGGCTCCGGGAACAACGGCGGCTCCGGCGGACCGGGCGGAATCTTCGGCGGATCCGGGTTCGGATCCGGCTCCGGGTTCGGCGCAGGCCCCGGTGGGCCCGCCGCCGCGATCTTCGAAGCCATGGACCAGCTCCGCAAGTCGTTCGAGTCCCGCCCATCCGGCGGCTCGCGCATGGCCCGCGGCGACGTCCGCGCCGCCGTGCTCTCACTCCTCGCCGAGAAGCCCATGCACGGCTACCAGATCATCAACGAGATCGCCGAGCGCAGCGGCGGCACCTGGAAGCCGAGCGCCGGCTCCGTGTACCCCACTCTGCAGCTGCTCGCCGACGAAGGACTCATCGAGGCCGAGGAGCAGAACGGCCGCAAGACCTACTCGCTCACCGAGGCTGGCCGCGCCGTCGCCGACGAGAGCTCCGAGACCCCGGCCCCGTGGGAGTCGTCGTCAGGCAAGGACGGCCACCGCGACAGCGCCCGGTTCAACGCACTCCCGAAGGCGGGCGTCGACCTCGCCGCCGCTGCCGCCCAGGTCGGACGAAGCGGCTCGCCCGAGCAGGTGCAGCAGACGATCGAGGTCCTCGACGAAGCCCGCCGTAGGCTGTACTCGATCCTCGCGCAGGACTGACCGCGCAGTGCGGCGGCATCGAGTGAGGACCTGCGAAAGGGCCACACGATGACGGATGCTGCGGCACGGGGTGCCCACCGCGCCCGGTACCGCCGCATCCTGTCGTTCGCCGGCCGGGAGTTCCTCAAGATCTGGTGGTTCGAGCTCGTCCTCCCGCGCCTCGGCATGAGTAGGGTCGCCGAGCGCACTCGCGGGCCACGGATGCAGACGTTCGCGCGCCGCTTCCACATGCTCGCCGTGGAACTCGGCGGACTCATGATCAAGGTCGGACAGTTCATGTCGTCGCGCCTCGACGTGCTCCCTCCGGAGATCACCAAGGAGCTCGAAGGGCTGCAGGACGAAGTCCCCGCCGTCCCCACCCCGGCGATCCGCGCGCTCGCCGAGGCCGAACTGGGCATCCCGCTCGAACGCGCCTACGCCTGGTTCGACGACACCCCGGTCGCGGCAGCCTCACTCGGACAGGTGCACCGTGCCCGACTCTCCGCACTCGACGCCGCCGACACCGGCCTCGAAGACGTCGTGGTCAAGGTGCAGCGCCCCGGGATCGACGAGATCGTCGCCGTCGACCTCGCGGCGCTCCGTCGGGTCGCACGTTGGCTGACCCGCGTGCGCCTCGTCGCCGACCGCGTCGACGCGCCCGCACTCGTCGAAGAGTTCGCCGAGACCAGCCGCGAGGAGATCGACTACCTGCACGAAGCCGCGAGCGCCGAACGGTTCCGCGAGAACTTCGCCGATGACCCCCGGGTCGGCATGCCGGAGATCGTGTGGGAGCGATCGACCCGCCGCGTGCTCACGCTGTCCGACGTCACCGCCATCAAGATCAACGACACGGATGCGCTGCGGGCCGCCGGCATCGACCCCGCGCAGGTCGCCGCGGTGTTCGCCGAGGTCATGTTCGACCAGGTCTTCACGCACAGCTTCGTGCACGCCGATCCGCACCCCGGCAACATCTTCGTCACGCCGACCTCTCCGCCCTCTCCGACCCCGTCGACCACGCCGACGGCGGATACGACAGATGCGACGCCCGGCGGCTTCCGGCTCACGTTCATCGACTTCGGCATGATGGCCGAGATCCCGGCGAGCCTCCGCGACGGCCTGCGCACCCTCCTGATCGCGGTCACCGGCCGCGACAGCCGTGGCCTCGTCGCGGCGGCCCAGGAGATCGGGGTCCTGCTGCCCTCCGCCGACACCCGCGAACTCGAACGCGCCCTCACCGCGCTGTTCGCCCGGTTCGGGGGAATGGGTTTCGCCGAGCTCAGCAAGGTCGACCCCCGCGAGTTCCGTGACTTCGCGGAGGAGTTCGGCGACATGGTGCGCTCGCTCCCGCTGCAACTGCCCGAGAACATGCTGCTGCTGATCCGCGCCGTCTCGCTGACCTCGGGCATGTGCAGCGGACTCGACCCCGCGTTCAACGTCTGGGACGCCGCCGAACCCTACGCCGGCCGTCTGCTGCGCGACGAGAGCGGCAACATCGTGCAGGCGTTCGCGAGCCAGGCGATGGACACGATGAACACGACCTGGCGCCTGCCGAAGCGCATCGACGACATCATCACCCGCGTCGACGACGGCACCGTCTCGTTCGACACTTCGCGCCTGGAACGCCGCCTCGATCGGCTCGAGGGCATCGCCCGGCGGATCGCCTCGGGCGTGCTCTTCGCGGCGATGCTCATCGGCGGTGCACTGCTCGTGCCGGCGGTGCCCCCGCTGGGCATCACACTGATCTGCGTCTCGGCGTTCCCCCTGCTGCACTCCCTATTCGCCGGCGTCGGCCGACGGGGCCCGCGGTAGGCGCGGCACGCCCGAGAAACCCGCACCGTCGAGCATGCACTCGCGCCCCCGCAGGCCCGGCGCGCCGGGGATCGAGCGGATGTTCCGGCATATCGCACAACGAGGGGGCGGCGCCGCGCGTGACAGGATGGGATGCCATGGAGACCCCTGACGAGAAGCCCGATGAACGCTCCGCAGGAAAGACCCCTCCGAGCACCCGGACAGGCGCCGTCGGCACGGGCGTGAACCGCCTGCCGGCCAAAGCCACCGAGACCGCCAAGAAGATCGTCCGCGACATCGCGGCGGTCCCCCCGCGCAGCGTCCACCCGGCGCTCGTCCCGGGCGTCTCGGTCGAGGAGACCGGTCGCACCTACCGCACCGACCCGCTCGTGTTCGGCGTGGCGGCGACCCTGACCCTCGCCTTCATCGCGTGGGGCGTGTTCGCGGGGGACAACCTCGCCGGCACCACCCGCACGGTCCTCGACTGGGTCGTCCAGTACTTCGGATTCTTCTTCACCACCATCGCCACCGTCATCCTGGTGTTCATGCTGTTCATCGGCTTCAGCCGCTACGGACGCATCCCGCTCGGGCGCGACGACGAAGAGCCCGAGTACTCGATGTTCTCCTGGATCTCGATGCTCTTCGCCGCCGGAATGGGCATCGGCCTCGTGTTCTGGGGTGCCGCTGAGCCGCTCACGTTCTTCGAGAGCCCGCCGCCGGGAACCGTCGAGGCGAGCACCCTCGACGCGATGCACACCGCGCAGACGCAGGTGCTGTATCACTGGGGTCCGCAGGCCTGGGCGTTCTATGCGCTCGTCGGCGGCGCGATCGCCTACGGCGCCTATCGCCGCGGCCGTACGCCCCTCATCTCCTCGATCTTCGCCCCGCTGCTCGGCGAGGGGCGCACGACCGGTCCGCTCGGCCGCACCATCGACGTCTTCTCGATCATCGTCACGCTGTTCGGCACGGCGGCGTCGCTGGGCCTGGGCGCCCTGCAGATCGGCCACGGCGTCGAGATCGTCAGCGGCATCGGCGAGCTCGGCAACGGCATCCTGATCGCCGTGATCGCCGTGCTCACGGCCTGCTTCATCGCGTCGGCCGTCTCGGGGGTCTCGAAGGGCATCCGCGCGCTGTCGAACATCAATGCGGTCGTCGCGCTCCTGCTCGCCTTCTTCGTGTTCTTCGTGGGGCCGACGCTGCTCATCCTCAACGTGATCCCGTCGGTCGCCGTGCAGTTCATCGGCGACCTCCCGCAGATGATCGGCCGCTCGGCATCGCAGGGCGAAGCGGCTGAGACGTTCCTGTCGGGCTGGACGATCTTCTACTGGGCGTGGTGGATCTCCTGGTCGCCGTTCGTCGGCATGTTCATCGCCAAGATCTCGCGCGGGCGCAGCCTTCGCCAGTTCGTCTCCGTCGTGATCGTGGTGCCGTCGGCCATCTCTCTCGTCTGGTTCGCGATCTTCGGCACCACGGCGATCCAGCAGCAGATGGACGGCGCGAACCTCACGGTCGACCCGCCGGAGGAGGTCCTGTTCGGCGTGCTCGAGAACCTGCCGTTCTCGCTGATCACGAGCGCCATCCTCATCGTGCTGATCGCCATCTTCTTCGTCACGGGAGCGGATTCGGCCTCCCTCGTGATGGGCACGCTGTCTCAGCAGGGCAGGCCGGAGCCGTCGCGCTGGGTCGCCGTCGTGTGGGGTGTGCTGGTCGGAGCGATCGCCGCGGTGCTGCTCGTCATCGGCGAGGAGGGCAGTGGTCTGCGATCGCTGCAAAACGTCACGATCATCGCCGCGCTGCCCTTCGCGATCATCATGGGGTTCATGATGATCGCCTTCATGAAGGATCTCCGACGCGATCCGCTGATCCTCCGTGAGCGTTATGCTCGCGCGGCCGTCCGGCACAGCGTCATGGCCGGTCTCGAGGAGTACGGCGACGACTTCGCGCTCGTGCCGGTCGAGTACGACCACTCGGAGGACGACCTCGACTGGATCGACGAGTCGACCGTCGACGAGACGCTCGCCGAGGTGTACGAGGCCGCGACCGAGGCGATCGACATCATCCCGCCCGCCGAGGTCGATGCGGTCGTCGATGCGTCGATCACGGACCCGACGGCCGCTCCGGACCCGACGGCTGCCCCGGAGCAGCCCCGCACGGACTGATCCGCTAGGACGCCTCCTCGGCGGCAGCGGTGATGCGGGCGGCCATCCCGGCGAAGATCAGTCCGTGGAAGGGCAGCACCGCGAGCCAGTACAGGCGTCCGCTCAGTCCGCGGGGGAAGAAGATCGCGCGCTGCTCGTAGCGCGCGCCTTCGCCGTCCGGCACCGCGCGCAGCTCGAGCCAGGCCTCGCCGGGCACCTTCATCTCAGCGCGGAGGCGCAGCAGGGATCCGGCCTCGGTCCTCTCGACCGCTTCGACGCGCCAGAAGTCGATCGCGTCGCCGACCCTCGCCGCGGTGCGGCTCCGGCGGCCGCGACGCAGGCCCACGCCGCCCACGATCCGGTCCATGAACCCCCGCACCGCCCAGAGCAGCGGGGAGGAGTACCAGCCGTTCTCGCCGCCGATGCCCAGGATCACGCGCCACAGTTCCGCCGCGGAGGCGCGGGTGGCGACGGACCGCGAATCCGTGAACACGGTGCGTCCGGCCCAGTCCGGGTCGCTCGGCAGCGGGTCACTGGGCGCGCCCGACACTTCTGAGTCCTGCCAGCTGGTCTCGATGCTGTCGCCGCGCACCCGTCCGAGCGCGAGGTCGACCGCACGCCGATACGGGGTCAGGCCGTCTTCGGGCCGCGGGATCAGCTCGTCGACCGCGTGATCCTTCATGATGCACTCGTTCTGCAGCGATGCCACGAGCGGACGGGCGATCGAGCGCGGCACCGGCGTCACCAGGTTCACCCAGTGCGAAGCGAGCCCCGGCGTGAGCACGGGGAGAGCGGCGATGGCGCGCTGCCGGAGCCCGGCTTCGACGGCGTAGCCGTTCATCATCTGCCCGTACCGCAGCACGTCCGGCCCGCCGATGTCGACGGCACGGTTCACATCGGCGTCGACGCGCGCCGCCCCGAGCAGGTAGTGCAGCACATCGCGGACGGCGATCGGCTGGATGCGGTTTCGCACCCACTTCGGCGCCGGCATGTACGGCAGTACGTCGGTGAGGTGGCGGATCATCTCGAACGACGCCGACCCCGAGCCGATCACGACGCCCGCTTGCAGTACGAGCGTCGGCACGCCGGACTGCAGGAAGATCTCCCCCACACGAACACGCGAGCGCAGGTGCGGTGACAGCTTCGCGTCGTCGGGATGCAGTCCGCCGAGGTACACGATCCGGCCCACATCTGCCCGCGCTGCGGCCTCGGCCACCGTCGTCGCCGCCCGCTCATCGCTCTCCTCGAAGCCCTTGCCGGCGGACATCGAGTGGATCAGGTAGTACACGACGTCGACGTCGTCCATCGCCGTGGCCACGGCATCCGCATCATCCGCCGAGCCTTCGACGATCTCGCAGTCGCCGCCCCAGGGGAAGGAGGCCGCGCGCGCGGCGTCACGCGCCAGGACCCGCACCCGGTAGCCGGCGTTCAGCAGCCGCGGGGTCAGGCGTCCGCCGATGTATCCGGTCGCCCCGAGCACGAGGGCACGCGGAGCGGAACCGTCATCGCGGGGTGCGGCGCGCAGCGCCTCTTCACGGCCGGTGGGGTGGGTGAGTTCGGGCATACGTCGAGCGTAGGTCGCCGCCGCGTCCGGTGGAACGGGGTTGCGGGGTGTCACGGCGACAGATACGGGCACGAATCCTTATTGCAACCCAGGGATTGCTACACCAGGCATAATATGCAACTATAGAGTTGCAGTCGGTCGCCGGGCCGACAGAACATGCAGGAAACGCCGAAAGGAACCATCATGGTGAACATGACCCGCAACGAGGCATCGGTCGTCGACGAGGAGACCTTCTCGGTTCGACGGACCATCTTGATCGCGGCACCCGTCGACAAGGTCTGGCGGGCCGTGGCCGAGCCGGAACACATCTCCCGGTGGTTCGGGCGCACCGTGCTCGACGGCACCGGGGTCGGCGCGACCGGCACGATGACCTTCCCCGACTACGACGTGATCCCCCTGCGGGTCGACGGGTACGACGAGCCGCGGCGCATCACCTACCGCTGGAACAACGACGACGCCCTCGGCGCGTTGCCCGACAGCATCGACGAGACCACCTCGACGGTCTTCACCTTCACTCTCGAAGAGGCCGAGGGCGGCACGCGCCTCACGGTCGTCGAGAGCGGCTTCGAGCGCACGTCCGACCCCCGCGCCAACCTCGAGTCGCACCGCGCGGGCTGGGACCTGGAGCTGGACAAGATGGTCACCCTGGTGGAAGCCGAAGCATGACCGCAGCACCCCTCCTGCCCATGTTCTCGGCGCTCGCGGACGAGACGCGCTGGCGCATCCTGACGGAGCTCGGCGAGGCGGACGCTTCGGCATCCGCGCTCGCCGGGCGCCTTCCGGTGTCCCGTCAGGCGATCGCGAAGCATCTCGCCGTCCTTCAGGAGGTCGGTCTCGTCGAGCCCGTGCGGGTCGGCCGTGAGGTGCGCTTCCGCGTCGTCGGCGCCGAGCTCTCCGCCACCGCGGCGAAGCTCGACGTGATCGGGCGCGAGTGGGACCGCCGCCTCGCCGCGATCAAGGAGATCGCGGAGGGGCTGTAGTCCTCAGAGGGCGGTGTATCCGCCGTCGACGAGGTGGTAGCTGCCGGTGATGAAGCTCGCGGCGTCACTGGCGAGGAACGCGATGAGGTTCGCGACCTCGTCGGCCTGGCCCAGTCGGCCGATCGGGTGCTTGCTCACGAGGAACTCCTTCGCCTCGTCGCCCATGTTCGCGAGCAGCGGGGTGTCGATGAAGCCGGGGCCCACCGAGTTCACGCGCACCCCCTTCGCCGAGTACTCGAGCGCTGCCGACTTGGTCATGCCGACCACGCCGTGCTTGGCGGTGACGTAGGCGGGCGAGCCGGCGAACCCGACGCTTCCCAGGATCGAGGCGATGTTCACGACCGATCCGCCGCCGTTCGCGAGGATCGACGGGATCTGCGCCTTCATGTTCCGGAACACGGCGTTGAGGTTGATCGCGATGACCTTGTCCCAGGCGTCGTCCTCGTACTCCGCCGTCGGAGCGGTCGCGCCGCCGATGCCGGCGTTGTTGACGCCGATACGCAGCGGTGCCAGGGCGTTGGCGACCTCGATGGAGGAGGCGATCCAGGCGGCGTCCGTCGCATCGCCCACCGAGGCCTCCGCCGTTCCGCCAGCCGCGCGGATCTCCTCGACGACCGCGTTCGCGTGCTCCGCGTTCAGGTCGTTGACCACGACCGCTGCGCCGTTCTTCGCCAGCAGGAGGGCGGTCGAGCGTCCGATTCCGCTGCCTGCTCCCGTCACGATCGCCGAGCGGTTCGAGACGTCGTACTGAGCCACGAGAGACTCCACTTCCGGGCGGGCACGGTGCCGGGAGATCTTCTCGGACGGTCCGTCCTTCCTTCCACCCTACGCCTTCACGACCAGGGTGGATTCACGTGAATGGAAGTGTCCCCGTGTGGAAGGTGCCGGTCAGGCGTCGGCCACGTCGATCCTGCTGAGCGTGGGCGGTGCCAGGATCGCACCCGTCTCCACGGTCTCGACATCGCGCCGGCCCGTGAGGCGCGCGACCGCATCGTCGAACTGCTCGTCGAGCGCGGCCAGTGCGCCCGGTGCGTCGTGGTGCGACAGCGCATCGATCAACGCCTGATAGGTGGGTGAGACGGAGGCGGGCACCGCGTACCCCTCATCGGCGCTGAAGCTCGCGATCCGCGTCTGGAGCGCGAGCGTCATCATGGCGCGGGAGAGTCGAGGGCTCTGCGCGGCGTTCACGAGGGCCTGATGGAACGCGATGTCCGCGTCGCCGATGCCGAGTGCGTCCGCGCGGGTGCTCGCCTGTCTCAGCTCGGCCAGCGCGCTCTCGAGCTGCTCCGCCGCGGGAAGCCGGTTCCTCACGATGAGGCGCACGGCTTCGCATTCCACGGCCCGGCGCTCGGTGTACAGGTCGGCGATGCCCTCGACCGGGATCACGCTCACGCGCAGGCCCCGACCCGGAAGTGCCGTCAGTGCACCCTCCTGCACGAGTCGCTGCGCCGCCTCGCGCAGGGGACCGCGGCTCACGCCGAGCTTCGCGGCGATGTCCACCTCGCCCAGGGGGCTGCCGACGGGCAGTGCGCCGGAGAAGATCGCCGAACGGAGCTCGGCCGTGATCAGGTCGACGGTCGAGGGCCGTGCCATGCGGAAGACCGCGCCGGGCATCCCGTTCGGGGCGGGCGTGAGTGGCATGAGCGCTCCTGAGTCGATCGTCGGTGACTCCATTCTGCATCCGACGTGTGTCGGAGCCCGACACGTGTCCGCACGGGCCGGGCACCCCACCATAACGAGTTTGTATAAATGTAGACAATCCGACAGTCTGAATGTGCACAAACGGTCGATCCGGCATAACGTGGCCGTCGGCCCGAGACCGGAGAACGGTCTCGCCCGCCCAACCGCACGCCCGATATCGAAAGAGGAACCGTATGCCCTCCACCCGAACTCATCTGCGCGCCGGCGCCGTCGCGGCCTCCGCCGCGCTCGTCGTGACTCTGGCCGCCTGCTCGTCGTCCGGCACGGACGAGGAGAGCGGCTCGACGCTCGAGCAGCTGCAGAACGACGGGAAGATCACCGTCGCGATCGCCGACGAGCGTCCGTACTCGTGGGTCGAGGGCGGCGAGCCCACCGGCGCGACCATCGCCATGCACCGCGAGATCTTCTCGAACATGGGGATCGACGACGTCGAGGTGGTCGAGGTCGACTGGAACTCGCTGATCCCCGGACTCAAGGCCGGCCGCTTCGACGCGATCAGCGCCGGGATGTCGATCCTGCCCGAGCGCTGCGAGGAGGCGGCGTTCAGCGATCCCGAGATCATGTACACGACCACGCTGATGGTGCCCGAGGGCAACCCGCGCGGTCTCACCGACCTCGACTCGGTCGTCGACGACCCCGACGTCACGCTCGCCGTGCTCGGTGGAGGGATCGAGAGCGGATACGCCGAGAAGCTCGGCATCTCGAACACGGTGTCGGTGGACAACGCGCAGTCCGGCATGGACCTCGTCGCCAACGGGCGCGCCGACGCCTTCGCGATGACGGCGATCTCGCTGAACTGGATGGCGGACAACAACCCGGACGCCGGCGTCGAGACGACCGAGGCGTTCGTCCAGGAGATCGACGGCGTGCCGCAGATCGGTGCCGGGTCGACCGTGTTCCGCACCGGCGACACGGAACTCCTCGACGCATACAACGAGCAGCTCGCCTCCATCACGGGTGACGAGCAGGCCTACCTCGACCTCGTCGGGGAGTACGGCTTCACCGCGGAGAACCTCCCGCCGTCCGACCTGACGACCGCCCAGCTCTGCGCGGGCGAGCTCGGCTGAGGCCACCGGCGAATGGACAATCTGTCCGCGTTGTGGGCGGCTCTGCCCGCGATCGGCGGCGGCGTGCTCGTCACGCTCACGCTGACCGTGGGCGGGGCCCTCCTCGCGCTCATCGTCGCGGTGGTGCTCGGTCTCTCGGTCCGTGCCGAGAACATCGTCATCCGGGGCACCTCGCGGGTGATCATCGAGTTCTTCCGCGGCACGTCGCTGGTCGTGCAGCTGTTCTTTCTCTTCTTCGTGCTGCCCCAGCTCGGCGTCTCGATCTCCCCGATCGCGTGCGGCATCCTCGGCCTCGGTCTCAACTACGGTGCCTACGGTGCGGAGGTCATCCGCGGCTCGATCAACTCCGTCCCGACCGGGCAGTGGGAGGCGACCACCGCCCTGAGCATGACCCCTGCACACCGGATGCGCCGGGTCATCTTCCCGCAGGCCTGGGCGCTCATGATCCCGTCTCTGACGAATCTGCTCATCCAGTTGCTCAAGGGCACCGCGATCGTCGGGTTCATCACGCTCATCGACCTGACCGTGGCGCTGGACCGCCTCCGCATCCAGACCGACACCTTCTTCTACGGCGTCGTCGGCATGGTGCTCTACTTCGTGATCGCCTACGCGCTGACCCTCGTGATGAACGCCCTGGAGGTGCGCGCGAAGCACAAGCTCGGGCGCGGGGAGTCGCTGGCTGCGACCCTGCGCTTCCGCTCGCCCGTCACCCGAGGGGAGACCGCCGCATGAACGGACCCGTCTGGAGCTGGGACACCGCCTGGGCGGCGCTCCCGCACCTGCTCGAGGGATTCTTCACGGTCACCCTCGTCGTCACCCTGGCCGGGAGTGCGATCGCCGCCGTGCTCGGCCTCGTGATCGCCGTGGTGCGCCGCAGCGCCCCTCGGCCCGTCGCTGCGAGCGTCGGCTTCCTGGTGAACTTCATCCGGATGACCCCGATCGTCATCCAGCTGCTCTTCGCCTACTTCGCACTGGTGACCGTGGATCCGCTGACCATCGGCATCGCGGTGTTCGGCATCCACTACGCGACCTACATGGCCGAGGTCTACCGTGCCGGTATCGAGTCCGTCCCGCGCGGGCAGTGGGAGGCTGCCACCGCCCTGAGCATGTCCCGCCCGCGCACCTGGACCGCCGTGGTGCTCCCGCAGGCGATCAGGGCGACCGTCCCCTCCCTGGGCAACTACGTGATCTCGATGCTGAAGGACACCCCGTTCCTCATCGCCATCACCGTGGCGGACATGGTCAGCAACGCCCTGGAGTTCGGCGGGAACAGCTTCCGCTACCTCGAGCCCATCACGCTCGCCGGTGTGATCTTCTTCCTCGCCAGCTACCCCGCATCCGTCCTCGTCCGCAGATTGGAGAAGCGCCTTGAATACGCCTCCTGAGAACTCCCGTCCCGCCATCCGCTTCGACGCGGTGCACAAGCGTTACGGCGACCACGTCGTGCTCGACGGCCTCACCTTCGACGTGCAGCAGGGCGACCGGGTCACGCTCATCGGGCCGAGCGGTTCGGGCAAGACCACGATCCTCCGTCTGGTGATGACGCTGGAAGAGGCCGACGGCGGATACATCTTCATCGACGGGGAGCCGCTCACGCACGTCGAGCGCGGCGGCAAGCGCGTGCCGTTGCGGGAGAAGCACCGCAACGAGGTGCGCAAGCGCATCGGCATGGTCTTCCAGCAGTTCAACCTGTTCCCGAACATGACCGTGATGGAGAACCTCATCGAGGCCCCCGTGCACGTGCTCGGCATGTCGAAGGCGGCGGCCACCGCGAAGGCCACCGACCTGCTGCAGAAGGTCGGCCTCGCGGACAAGGCCGACGCCCATCCGCTGCAGCTCTCGGGTGGCCAGCAGCAGCGGGTCGCCATCGCCCGGGCGCTCGCGATGGACCCGGAGATCCTGCTGCTGGACGAGGTCACCAGCGCTCTGGATCCCGAGATCGTGGGGGAGGTGCTCGGCGTGCTGCGCGACGTCGCCGAGACGACCGACATCACCATGCTCATCGTCACCCACGAGATGCAGTTCGCCCGGGACGTCTCGAACCGCGTGCTGATGTTCGATCAGGGCAGCATCGTCGAGGAGGCCGACCCCGAGACGATGTTCTCCGCGCCGCGCGAGCAGCGCACGAGGGACTTCCTCTCCGCCGTGCTGAGCGACTGAGCCTCGAGCGCGTTTCCCCCTCCCGCTCCTCGCGTCGTCGACGCGAGGAGCGCCCTCCCGGTGGAGGACGAGGAAGCGACGATCCGACGATCCTGTGAGCGCCCCGTGAGGGTCGCCGGGATCGTCGTATGGGTTCTGTAAGGGCGGTCAAAGCAGGGGCACCGAGGGGTGTTGTATCGGGTGTTGCGTCCTCGAGACGCGCGGTCGCCGCCCGGCGATCGCCGCAGCCTGAATGGAGCTCTCTGTGCTTGACCTCGTCTACGTGCTGGGCGTGATCGTCCTGTTCGTGACCGTCGGCCTCGTCGGGAAGGCGGTGGAGAAGCTGTGATCGTGTTCGAGCTTCTCGCGACCGTGCTCGGCGTCGCTGCTGTCGTCTACCTGGTGTTCGCCCTCGTGAAGCCGGAGCGTTTCTGATGGAGTGGGGCTTCCTCATCGCGAGCGTCGCCACCCTCGCGCTCGCCCTCGCCCTCGTCTACCGGCCTGTCGGCGACTACATGGCCTGGACCTTCACGACGACGAAGGACTGGGGTGTCGAGCGCGGCATCTACAAAGTCATCGGCGTCGACCCGAAGCGCGAGCAGTCCTGGCAGGCATATCTGCGTTCGGTTCTCTCCTTCTCGATCGTGGGCGTCCTGCTGCTCTTCGCGCTCCAGCGCACGCAGCAGTGGCTGCCGTACGCCCTCGGCAACGAGAACGTCGAGTCGGGGGTGGCGTTCAACACCGCGATCTCCTTCGTGACCAACACGAACTGGCAGGCCTATTCGGGTGAGGCGCTGTCGTACACCGTGCAGTTCGCCGGTCTCGCGGTGCAGAACTTCGTGTCGGCAGCGACCGGAATCGCCGTCGCGATCGCGCTCGTGCGCGGCTTCGCATACCGTCGATCCGGCGTCATCGGCAACTTCTGGGTCGACCTCGTCCGCGGTACCTTCCGCATCCTGCTCCCGCTGTCGATCGTCGCGGCCATCGTCCTGATCGCCGGCGGCGTCGTGCAGAACTTCAACGGCTACGTCGATGTGAGCACGGTCTCCGGTGGCACGCAGACGATCCCTGGTGGTCCCGTCGCCTCTCAGGAGGCGATCAAGGAGATCGGCACGAACGGCGGCGGCTTCTACAACGCGAACGCATCCCACCCCTTCGAGAACCCCGCGGCGTGGACGAGCCTGCTGCAGTGCTTCCTGATCCTGCTGATCCCCTTCTCCCTGCCGCGGACGTTCGGCAGGATCGTCGGCGACAACCGTCAGGGGTACGCGATCCTCTCCGTCATGGGAACGCTGTTCCTCGCGTCGACCTTCGCTCTCGCGGCGTTCGAGTTCGCGGGCCGCGGTTCGGCTCCGGAACTCGCCGGCGCCGCGATGGAAGGCAAGGAGGCGCGGTTCGGGCTCGTGCAGTCGGTGCTCTACGCGTCGACGACCACGCTCACCTCGACGGGCTCGGTGAACTCGATGCACGACTCCTATACGGCTCTCGGCGGAATGATGCCGATGGTCAACATGCTGCTCGGCGAGATCGCGCCCGGTGGTGTGGGCGCCGGCCTGTACGGGATGCTCATCATCGCCGTGATCGCCGTCTTCGTCGCCGGCTTGCTCGTCGGACGCACGCCGGAGTACCTCGGGAAGAAGATCGGGCCGCGCGAGATGAAGCTCGCGAGCATGTACATCCTCGTGATGCCGATCCTCGTGCTCGGGGGCGTCGCCCTCAGCTTCGCGATTCCCGCGCTCCGCGGCAGCATCGTCGACGAATCGCTCGCGAACAGCGGTTCGCACGGCCTCTCCGAGGTGATCTACGCGTTCGCCTCCGCAGCGAACAACAACGGATCCGCCTTCGCGGGCCTGACCGCGAGCACTCCGTGGCTGACGGCAGCACTCGGTGTCGCAATGCTCCTCGGACGGTTCCTGCCGATCGCCCTCGTGCTGGCCCTGGCCGGTTCGCTGGCCGCGCAGGACAAGGTCCCCGCCACGGCGGGCACGCTGCCGACGCATCGACCGCTCTTCATCGGTCTCACCGTCGGCACCGCGGTCCTGGTGACCGCACTCGTCTTCTTCCCCGTTCTCACGCTGGGTCCCCTGGCGGAAGGGCTGCTGTAACCATGTCCACCATCACGCACACCCCGTCGCCCGAGACATCGGAGGCGACCCCACCCGCACCGCGCAAGACGCTCACCTGGGCGCAAGTGCGAGCCGCTCTCCCGGGCGCGCTGCGCAAGGTCGACCCGCGCGCCCAGTGGCGCAATCCCGTCATGTTCATCGTGTGGGTCGGCGCCGCCCTCACCACGCTGCTCGCCGTCGCCGAGCCCTTCCTGGGCGGCCCCGCGACGTCGGGTGGCAGCAGCGTCCCGTGGTCCTTCACCTGGATCATCGCGGTGTGGCTGTGGCTCACGGTCGTCTTCGCCAATCTGGCCGAGTCGATCGCCGAAGGACGCGGCAAGGCGCAGGCCGACACGCTGCGCAAGACCCGTACCAGCACCACCGCCCACCGCGTCGACGACTATGACCCGGCGAACGACGGTTCTGCCGAGGCCGCGCGCATCTCCGACGTCTCCTCCGCGGATCTCCGCCTGGGGGACACGGTCGTCGTGTCCGCCGGTGAGCTGATCCCCGGCGACGGTGACATCGTCTGGGGCATCGCGAGCGTCGACGAGTCCGCGATCACCGGCGAGTCCGCACCCGTCGTGCGCGAATCCGGGGGAGATCGGTCAGCGGTCACCGGCGGCACGCGCGTGCTCTCGGATCGCATCGTCGTGCGCATCACCTCGAAACCGGGGGAGACGTTCGTCGACCGGATGATCGCTCTCGTCGAGGGGGCCGCGCGCCAGCGCACCCCCAACGAGATCGCGTTGAACATCCTTCTCGCGTCGTTGTCGATCGTGTTCGTGGTCGTCGCACTCACACTGAACCCGATCGCCTCCTACCCGGCGAGCCCCGCGAGCATCACCGTTCTCATCGCGCTGCTCGTCTGCCTCATCCCGACCACGATCGGTGCCCTCCTGTCCGCCATCGGCATCGCCGGCATGGATCGCCTGGTGCAGCGCAACGTCCTCGCGATGTCCGGTCGCGCGGTCGAGGCCGCGGGCGACGTCACGACACTGCTGCTCGACAAGACGGGCACGATCACGTACGGAAACCGCCGTGCGAGCGCGTTCGTCCGCATCGACGGTGTCCAGGAGCGAGAGCTCATCGAGGCGGCCGCGAAGTCGTCGCTCGCCGACCCGACGCCCGAGGGCAAGTCGATCGTCGACCTGGCACGTGCCGAGGGCGTCGACGTCGAGGCGGATGCCGGCGGTGAGATCGTCCCGTTCACGGCTCAGACCCGCATGTCGGGACTGGACCTCGACGACGGGACGCAGATCCGCAAGGGCGCGGGCAGCGCCATCACCGCCTGGCTGGAGGAAGACGGTGCGCGTCTGCCGAGCAGCGAACTCGCCGAGCTGGACGAGCACGTCCAGCACATCTCGCAGTCCGGCGGGACGCCTCTGGTCGTCGCCGTGAAGGCGGCCGATGGCCGTCGCCGGGTGCTCGGCGTCATCCACCTGAAGGACATCGTCAAGGAGGGGCTGACCGAGCGGTTCGCCGAACTCCGCGCGATGGGCATCCGCACCGTCATGGTCACGGGTGACAATCCGCTGACGGCCGCGGCGATCGCCACGGAGGCGGGAGTCGACGACTTCCTCGCCGAGGCGACGCCTGAGCAGAAGCTGGCGTACATCCGCAAGGAGCAGGACGGCGGCAACCTGGTGGCGATGACCGGCGACGGCACCAACGATGCGCCCGCGCTCGCGCAGGCCGACGTGGGTGTGGCGATGAACACGGGAACGTCGGCCGCGAAGGAAGCCGGCAACATGGTCGACCTCGATTCCGACCCGACGAAGCTCATCGACATCGTCGCGATCGGGAAGCAGTTGCTCATCACGCGCGGCGCGCTGACCACGTTCTCGATCGCGAACGACATCGCGAAGTACTTCGCCATCATCCCGGCCATCTTCATGGGCGTCTTCCCGCAGCTCGCGGTGCTGAACGTCATGGGGTTGCACTCTCCGGCATCGGCGGTGCTGTCCGCGGTGATCTTCAACGCCATCGTGATCGTCTTCCTCGTGCCGCTCGCCCTGCGAGGAGTGAAGTACCGCCCGCTCAACGCCTCGAAGATCCTCGGACGCAACCTCGCCGTATACGGACTCGGCGGCATCATCACACCCTTCATCGGCATCTGGCTCATCGACCTGCTCGTGCGCCTGATCCCCGGCTTCTGATCTGACAAGGAGATCGCACACTCATGAACGCTGGAACACGCAGCGGCGGCCGCACCCTCTGGGTCGCGGTTCGCGCGATGCTCATGTTCACCGTGGTCCTCGGCATCGGCTACACCCTGCTCATCACCGGCATCGGGCAGCTCGCATTCCCCGCACAGGCGAACGGCTCAGCCCTCGTCTCGAAGGGCGGGGACGTCGTCGGATCCTCGCTCCTCGGTCAGTCGTTCACCGACGAGGAGGGCAACCCGCTTCCGGAGTACTTCCAGAGCAGGCCGTCGGCGGCCGGCGACGGCTATGACGGCACGGCGTCGTCCGGCACCAACCAGGGGCCGGAGAATGAGGACCTCGTCGCGGCGATCGCCGAACGCAAGGCACAGATCGCCGAGTTCAACGGGGTCGACGAGTCCGCGGTGCCCGCAGACGCGGTGACCTCGTCGAGTTCCGGCCTCGACCCGCACATCAGCCCGGCCTACGCGCAGATCCAGATCGCCCGTGTCGCCGACGCGCGCGGGATATCGGAGGACGAGGTCGCCGTGGCGGTGGAGGCCGCCACGAGCGCTCCCAACCTCGGGTACCTCGGGGAGTCGGTCGTCAACGTCGCCGAGCTCAACCTCGCACTCGACGAGTCGGCGGGCTGAGCATGACTCGGGGGCGGCTTCGTGTGCTGCTCGGCGCCGCCCCCGGCGTCGGCAAGACCTACACCATGCTCGAAGAGGGGCGCCGGCTCCTCGCTGAGGGCAAGGACGTCGTCATCGGCATCGTCGAGACGCACGGCCGTGCGGCCACCGCGACCATGACCGACGGGCTCCCGGCGATCCCTCGGATGAACGTGGGTCACCGCGGCGTCGAACTCGAGGAGATGGATCTCGCTGCGCTCTTGACCCGAGCGCCCTCCGTCGCGCTCGTCGATGAGCTCGCCCACACCAACGCACCCGGCTCCCGCAACGAGAAGCGCTGGGAGGACGTCGAGGAACTCCTCGCCGCGGGGATCGACGTGATCTCCACGCTCAACATCCAGCACATCGAATCCCTCAACGACGTGGTCGAACAGATCACCGGCGTGCCGCAACGCGAAACCGTACCCGACAACGTGCTGCGCAGCGCCGATCAGATAGAGGTCATCGACCTCGCCCCGCAGGCGCTTCGCGATCGTCTCTCCGGCGGATTCGTCTACCCGGCCGAACGCATCGACGCCGCGCTGTCGAACTACTTCCGCCTGGGCAACCTCACCGCGCTTCGCGAGCTCGCCCTCATCTGGCTGGCCGATGAGGTCGACCAGGCGCTCAAGGGGTATCGCGCTGAGCACGGCATCGACAGCACCTGGGAGGCGCGGGAGCGCGTCGTCGTCGCCCTCACCGGAGGAGCGGAGGGGGAGACCCTTCTGCGGCGCGGGTCCCGGATCGCGGCGCGGTCGGCCGGCGGCGAGCTGATGGCCGTGCACATCACCAGCCAGGACGGTCTGCGCGCGGCGAACCCGGTCGTGCTGACGGAGCAGCGCGCCCTCGTCGAGAAGCTCAACGGCACCTACCATCAGGTCGTCGGCGAGGACATCCCGACCGCCCTGGTCGAGTTCGCACGATCCGTCAACGCCACCCAACTCGTGCTCGGTGCCAGTCGGCGCGGACGCTTCACGGCGGCGTTCACCGGCCCGGGCATCGGCGCGACCGTCGTGCGCGAGTCCGGTGACATCGACGTGCACATGGTCAATCACTCCGCCGCAGGTCGTCGCTTCGCGCTGCCGCCGCTCACCGGGGCGCTGACCCGCAAGCGCCGCGTACTCGGCTTCCTCGTCGCGCTCCTCGGCGGCCCGCTGCTGACGTTCTTCCTCAGCTTCTTCCGCAGCCCCGAATCGATCACGACCGATGTGCTGAGCTACCAGCTGCTCGTCGTGATCGTCGCGCTGGTCGGCGGTATCTGGCCGGCGCTGTTCGCCGCGGTCCTGTCCGGGCTCACCCTGGACTTCCTCTTCGTCGAGCCCCTCTACACGATCCACATCCACGAGCCGCACCACCTGCTGGCGCTCGTCCTGTACGTCATCATCGCCAGCATGGTCAGCTTCATCGTCGATCGCGCCGCTCGATACACGCGCGCCGCGCGGCGGTCTGCCGCAGAGTCCGAGCTGATCCAGACGATCGCCGGCAGCGTGCTCCGCGGCGAGAACGCGATACAGGCGCTCATCGACCGCACGCGGGAGGCGTTCCACCTCGCGGGAGTCCGTCTGATGCGTGGCGACGAGGTCATCGCGCGCGCCGGGGAACCCCTGGCGGACAACCGCCACACCGACATCCGCATCGGTGACCACGCTGTGCTCGAACTCCACGGGGGCGATGTGGCAGCGTCCGAGCGTCGGCTGCTGGCGGTCATGACCGCTCAGCTCGCCGCGGCGCTCGAGCACCAGCGCCTCGAGAGAACCGCGAAGGAGATCGAGCCGATCGCGGCCTCCGACCGTGTGCGCGGCGCTCTGCTCTCTGCGTTGAGCCATGACCTGCGTCGCCCGCTCGCCGCTGCTGCCGCCGCCGTCGGCGGCTTGCGCGCTGCGGGACCCGACCTGGACCGGCGCGACAAGCAGGAGCTGCTCGACACCGCGGACGAGAGCCTCACCGCGCTCGCGACGCTGGTGACGGATCTGCTCGATGTCAGCCGCCTCCAGACCGGGGTGCTCGCGATCGCCGACATCCCGACCGATCCGGCCGAGGTGATCGCCCCCGCTCTCGACGAACTCCAGCTCGGTCCCACCGACATCACGCTCGCGCTCCATCACGGGGAAGCGGTGGCGCAGGCGGATCCGGTGCTGCTGCAGCGTGTGGTCGTCAACCTGCTCACCAACGCCCACCGGTATTCCCCTCCGGACGTGCCCGTGCACGTCAGCACCAGCACCTTCGGTGATCACCTCGAGATCCGCATCATCGACCGCGGGCCCGGTGTCCCGGCCGAGAAGCGCGACGACATCTTCGTCCCGTTCCAGCGCCTCGGTGACACCGACAACTCGTCCGGTCTCGGGCTCGGCCTCGCGCTCTCCCGAGGCTTCGTCGAAGCCATGCACGGGACGCTCACCCCGGAGGACACCCCCGGCGGCGGACTGACCATGGTCATCGCGCTGCCCGCCACCATTCCCGCACCCGGCACATCGGAGGAGACCGAGTGAAGATCCTCATCGCAGACGACGACCCGCAGATCCTGCGCGCGCTCCGCATCACCCTCACGGCCAAGGGATACGACGTGGTCACGGCATCGGATGGCGCCGCCGCCATCGCTGCGGCCATCGACCACCACGCAGACCTGTTCCTCCTCGATCTGGGTATGCCGAAGCTCGACGGGATCGAGGTGATCCATGGAATTCGCGGATGGTCCGCGGCGCCGATCCTCGTCGTCTCGGGGCGGGCGGGTGCTTCCGACAAGGTCGAGGCGCTCGACGCCGGCGCCGACGACTACATCACCAAGCCTTTCGCCGTCGAGGAGCTCCTCGCCCGGATCAGAGCCCTGACCCGCCGGGTGCCCCAGGAAGAAGCACTTCCCCTCGTCCGGCTCGGCGACATCACCATCGATCTCGCCGCACGCAGCGTCTCCCGCGAGTCCTCCGACGGCAACCGGCAGATCCGGCTCACCCCGACGGAGTGGCAGATGATCGACATCCTCATCCGCAACGCCGGCAAGCTCGTCACCCGGCAGACGCTCCTCACGGCCATCTGGGGCAACGAGCACATCGAGGACACCGGGTACCTGCGTCTGTACGTGTCGCAGCTCCGCAAGAAGCTCGAGGACACGCCGTCGGAGCCGGTGCACATCATCACCGAGCCCGGGATGGGGTACCGCCTGCTGGGCCTGACGGTCGACTGACTCTTGACATGGTCTTCGCGCAGGCCTAACGTACAACCAAATGGTTGTACAAACGGAGTTGAGCGAAGCGGAGGTCGACCGTGTGTTCCACGCACTGGCGACGTCGACCCGGCGCGACATCCTGCGCCGGACGATCGAGCGGGAGCAGTCCGTCTCGACCCTCGCCACTGAATACGAGATGTCGTTCGCCGCGGTGCAGAAGCACGTCGCCGTGCTCGAGGCCGCGAACCTCATCGTCAAGCGCGCCGAGGGACGCGAGCGGCTCGTCCGCGCGAACCCCGAGATGATCGCCCGCGCCAGGGCGCTCCTCGCCCGATACGAAGAGCTGTGGCGATCGCGCATCGCCCGACTCGACGACCTGCTGGCCGAGACGCCTCGGTCAGGCCCCGCCGACACCACCGGCACCACGAACCCGCAACAAGGAGACTGAAATGCCCGTCACCGATGTCACCACCGATACCGAGAACCTCACGATGACCGTCGTCGCCGACTTCGCCGCCCCCATCGAGCGGGTGTGGAGCGCATACTCCGACCCGCGTCAGCTCGAGCGCTTCTGGGGCCCTCCCGGGTGGCCGGCCACGTTCACCGCCTGGGACCACACCGTCGGCGGCCGCGCCGTCTACTCGATGAACGGCCCGCGCGGCGAGAAGTCTTCCGGATCGTGGGAGTTCGTATCGATCGACGAGCCCCACGGCTTCGAGGTCATCGACTCCTTCGTGGATGAGGACGGCACACCGCTCGACGGCTTCCCGGCGCAGCGCATGTCGTTCGCCTTCGAGTCCACCGCCGACGGCACGCGCATGGTCACGACGAGTCACTTCGACTCGGTCGATGCGCTCGAGCAGGTCGTCGAGATGGGCCAGGTCGAGGGCATCACGATGGCGATGGCGCAGCTCGACGCCGTTCTGCAGGACCTCCGCGCCTACGCGCAGGGCAAGGGCACCCGTGTGGAGCTGCTCGACGACACGCACGTGCGCATCACCCGCCTCGTCGAGGGGCCGCGCGAGCTGGTCTGGCGCGCGCACTTCGAGCCCGAGCTCATCCGCCAGTGGATGCTCGGCCCCGACGGCTGGGAGATGACGGAGTGCGTCGCCGCCACCGAGGTGGGCCAGTCGTACCGGAACTCCTGGGCGCCGGTGGGCGACACCGAGGGGCAGCCGTTCGGCTTCGAGGGCGAGGCGCTGCTGATCGACGCCCCGCGCCGCGCGGTCAGCACCGAGCGGATGCAGGGCATGCCGACCGAGACCCTCAACGACCTGAACCTGTACGAGGAGGACGGCGCGACCCTCGTCACGCTCCTCATCGAGTACCCGGACAAGGAGACGCGCGACATGATCCTCGCCACCGGCATGGCCGACGGCATGGAGCAGTCGTTCGCTCGCCTGGAGCGCGAGCTGCTCGCCGTCTGAGCGTTCACAACTCAGGAAGAACCGGCCGGATCCGACAAGATCCTGCCGGTTTCCGCGTCGGCGGGCGTGCTTTTCCTGAATTGTGCGCACCCGGCCGGCGGGCGTCGACGGACAGAACCCACCCGCGCGGGATAAAGTGGCGACACGATGAGGATCACGCGCCGCACTCTGCTCCTCGGCGCCGGAGCCGGCGTCGCCTCGGTGCTTCTCGCATCCTGCACCCCGGAACCCGCGCCGACCCCCACGCCCACCCGGACGCGCGAGCCCGAGCCGCCGCCCGGTGTCCCCGCGCCGGCCGGCAGCATCCGCAGCACGTGGACGAGTGACCCGTTCTCCCTCGGCGCCGCCAGCTTCACGCCCGTCGGCGTCCTCGCCGGCACCCGTCTCGCGCTGGCGAAGCCCGTCGACGATCGGCTGTTCTTCGCGGGCGAGGCGACCGACGAAGACGCCCCCGGAACGGTGCGCGGTGCCATCGCCTCGGGCGCGCGCGCCGCGGAGGAGCTCCTGATCCCGGCGACATCGGGGGAACGCGTCGCCGTGGTCGGTGCGGGCCTCGCCGGTGCGACCGCGGCCGCCCTGCTCGCGGGCGGCGGGATGCAGGTGACGGTCTTCGAGGCGAGGGACCGCGTCGGTGGACGGGTGTCCTCCCGCGTCGACGACTCCTGGCCGGTGCCCGTGCAGCTCGGTGCCTGGCTGTTCGGCGCGGACGACGCCGAGGTGCTCGACCGGCTGAGCGGCGGAGAGGTCGGCATCGTCGATCTGGCCGGTGATCTCTGGCGCACCCCCGACGGCGACATCGACCCGGTCGACTCCGAGCCGTTCGAGGCCGCCATGGTGGCATCGCAGGCTGCTCCGGAGGACTCGTCGGTGGCCGATGCCCTGACCGCGGCGGGCATCGACCCCGCCGATCCTGGCACCGCCGCTCTGCTCTCGCTCCTCGCCTCCCGCAGTGGTGCCGGTGCCGACGAGCTCTCCAGCTGGTTCGCCCCGCCGCTGCCCACCGGGGATCTGACCGCGGCGCGCGACGACCTCACCCCGTTCGTCGAACACGCACTCGACGGCGTGCGGGTGGGGCTCAACTCCCCGGTCGCCCTCCTCGCCTACGACGACACGGGCGTGAGCGTTCGCCTCGGCACGGGGGAGGCGCTGTCCTTCGACCGGGTGCTCGTGACGGTGCCGCTCGGGGTGCTGCAGGACCGCAGCATCGAGTTCGATCCCCCGCTGCCGTTCTCCAACCGAGGCGCGGTCTCCGCCCTCGGCATGGGGGCGATCGAGACCGTGTGGCTGCGATGGGACGAGCCCTTCTGGGACAGCGACGAGGCGATCTGGCACGCCGTGGGCGCTGACGTCGCGATCCCGACCTGGATCAACCTGCGTGCGGCGACCGGCGAGAACGTGCTCGTCGGGATCGTCGGAGGCCCGGCCGCCGTGGAGTTCGCGGAGCTCGACGAAGACGCCGCCCTCGACGCGGCTCTCGCCTCGCTCGCGCTCTACACCTGAGCGACCTTCTCGCCGGCGGGTTCCGGCTCGGGCAGCGGTGCGGCGGAGGCGTCCTCCCCACCCTCGCGTAGATCGCGGGGCAGAGGCATCCGGCTGATCAGCACGAGCACGGTGGCGACGGCCGCGAACGAACCCAGCGCGATTGCCGAGGAGATCACGAACTCGGCCGGTCCGCTCACCTGTCGCGGGTCGAGGAAGTAATACGGATACCACCCGATCAGCGGTCCGCGGATCAATGTCGCGACGCCCCACACCACCGGATAGGCGAGTGACACCGGGATGACCCGCCACGGCACGGTCCGGTGTCCGGGAGCCAGCGCCCAGGCCGCCACGGTCACCGCCGGAAGCCAGAAGTGCAGCACCTGATCGGACCACGGCACATCGATGCGGATCCCGCGGATGCCCGCCTGCCACACGAGGATCGCGAACACCAGCCCCGCCGTGATCGTCCAGGTCAGCACGAGGGCGAGAGCGACCGTGAGCCACCGGGGGTCCTTCGCACGACGCAGCGCGAGGATGCCGGCGACGGTGAGCAGCACCACGAACGCGATGTTCGACTGGTTGGTCAGGTACGCGAAGAAGTTCTGGCTCGCGACGGTGTTCGACGCCAACCCCCAGCTCAGTCGGTGGATGAGCGCCACGAGGCAGATGGCGGCGGCACTGAGGCGGAGCAGCCCGAAGACGGTACGCGCCTTCACCGCTGCGTCACCCGCCATTCCTTCATCCGCTGAGTCTACGGACCGGCTCACCGGATCATCGAGAGGAGGAGCCGTCCTGCCTCCTCGCGCGGGAGCGTGGCGAACATCGGCAGCTCCAGCACGTACCGTCCGAACAGGAAGCCGACGATCGCCACGGCCATCCGCCGCGCGTGCTCGCGCCCGAAGTCGGCCACGAGAGGTTCGAACACCGCCACCTGGATGTAGCCGCTGATCGACGCGGCGGACTCATCCGCGGCGGCGAGACGCCGTGCGAGACCGACGAGCTGCGCACCGTGCTCCGGATGCTCCCAGACTGCGAGGATGCCGTGCGCCAGGCGCGAGAGGTCGACGGGACCGTGACCGTCTCGTCCGCGGGCGAGCGCGATCACATCATGCGGTGCTGCGCGCAGGGCGATCGCCGCGGCGACGAGGTCGTCCCGCGATCCGAAATGATAATTGACCAGGGTGTGGCTGACGCCGACTTCCGCGGCCAGTCGACGGGACGAGATGGCCGCCAGATCACCTCGAAGAACGTGCTTCTGCGCTGCCTCGAGCAGCCGAGCCCGTGCCGTCGACGATCCGCGCGGACGGCCCGGCGATTTATTGACCATTCTCGCATCGTCGCACGCGGAGCGGGACGCTGTCTGCATGGACACGAGAAGCGACACCGATACCGACACCGTCATCGTCGGAGGTGGGCCCGCCGGGCTCATGCTCGGACTGCTGCTCGCGCGTCGCGGGCTCCGGGTCACCGTGATCGAGAAGCATGCCGACTTCCTCCGCGACTTCCGGGGCGACACGATCCACCCCTCCACTCAGGAGCTTCTGGGGGAGCTCGGACTGCTCGACGACTTCCTCGCGCGCCCCCACGCCGATATGTCGGAGGTCACGCTCAGCTGGCACGGCACCGAATTGACCCTGGCCGACTTCTCGCACCTGCCGACGGCGAGGAAGGTGATGACGTTCATGCCGCAGTGGGACTTCCTCGACCTGCTGGCCTCGTCGGCGGAGGAGTTCCCGGGGTTCCGCCTGCTGCGTTCGACCCGCATCCAGGACGTCGTGCGCGAGGAGGGGCGGATCGTCGGGGTCACCGGAACCGGGCCGGACGGACCGGTCGACATCCGTGCACACCTCGTCGTCGATGCGTCGGGACGTGACTCCGAGCTCCGTGCCGCCGCCGGGCTCTCACCGGTCGGGGTGGCCGCGTCGATGGATGTCCTGTGGTTCCGGCTGCCGAAGGACGGCGACGAGGTGTACCCGTTCATCCAGGCCGGCGCGGGCATGGCCATCACGATCGACCGCGGGGACTTCTTCCAGATCGCGCACGTGATCCCCGCAGGTGCCTGGACGGGCTCCGAAGACGACCTGCATCGGATGAACGAGCGTCTGCGCCGCATCTCGCCTCGCCTCGGCGCCGCGGCCGCGCACCTCCGTCCGGCCGACGTGCACCTTCTGCGTGTGCGCCTGGAGCGGCTGCGTCGGTGGCACGTCGACGGGCTCCTGTGCATCGGCGACTCTGCGCACGCCATGTCTCCCGCGGGAGGCGTGGGGATCAACCTGGCCATCCAGGACGCGGTGGCCACCGACCGCATCCTCGGGCCGGTGCTGGGTACCCGTGCGCCGCAGCGTGCGGACCTCCGCCGGGTCGAGCGTCGTCGCGTCTGGCCGGTGATCGTGACCCAGGCGATCCAGCGACGGCTGCAGGGGCCTCTCCTCGCGTCGGGCGCCGCGGACGCACCTCTGCCCTTCCCGTTGCGGATGCTGCGGGATCACCCTCGCCTGTCCCGCATCACCGGGCGCTTCGTCGGGATCGGAGCCCGCCCCGAATACCTCCGGTGACCCCGGCGGTGCGCGTCAGATCAGCCGACGGAGAGCCTCTTCGAGCGAGACGCCCTGCGCGTCCGCGCGGTCGCGCAACCGGGCATGCTCGTCCGAGGTGAGCGGGATGCGCAGTTCGATCGGGTCGTCGTCGGGCGCGTCCGTGGAGCCCGGATCGTCGAGTCCGTCGAGCAGGTCCGAGGTCTCGGCCCACAACGGCTCCGCGAGCGTGGTCGATGGCGCGGCGGCCACCGGGGCGGAGCCCGTCGCAGGAACGGAGGCCGCCACAGGAGCGGATGCGGCCACGGCGGCACCGGCACCGGTGGCCCGCGTGAAGCCCGGACCTCGACGCGGCTCCTCCCCGGCCTGGTACGCCTTCGCGGCCGCGTTCGCACGCTCGTCGGCTGCCTCGTTCAGAGGGTGTCCGGCGTGGCCTTTGACCCAGGAGAACTCGACGTCACGCCCACGGATCGCCTCGTCGATGCCCTCCAGCAGGTCGCGGTTGAGCACGGGCCCGCCGTCGGACTTCCGCCAGCCCTTGCGCTTCCACCCCGGCATCCACTTGGTCACGGAGTCGATCACGTAGCGGCTGTCGCATTCGATCATCAGCTTCTCGTCGATGCCGGCCGTCGCACGCAGCAGCTCCAGCACCGCCCGCAGCTCGCCCTGGTTGTTGGTGCCGTGCGGGGAGCCGCCCGCCGCCCAGTTCGCGTCGTCGATGTACCAGGCCCAGCCGTTGGGGCCGGGGTTGCCCAGGGCGGAGCCGTCTGCGGCGGCGGTGATCGTCATCCCTCCACCGTAATGCGGTCACCGGGTGCGCGATCGCCGCGCACTCGCGTCCTCCGTGCGCGCCGCCTAGGGTGGACGGATGTCTTCCGGCACCGAATGGGAATCCTTGGTCGGCACGGCCGTGGTGATCGCGATCGCGGTCCTCGCCACCGTCGCCGTTCTCGTACTGCTGCGTCTGGTGGCCGCGCTCGTGAGCCGTCGTCTGCCGTGGGTGCGTGATTTCGCGCGCAGGGTGCGCAACGCCACGACGGCCACGGCGCTGGTCGTCGCGGTGTGGATCGCGATGGCGATCACGGCGCCCGCCGAGCAGGGATGGTGGCCGGCGGTCTCGCGACTGTTCCTGATCTCGACCATCCTCGTCGGGTCCTGGCTGTTCGCCGCGGCGATCTCGTTCGGTTTCGAACGGCTGATCGAGCGCGAGGAGACCGTCCTGGTCGGTCCGGAGGCGCGACGTCGGCGCACGCAGCTGCTCGTCATCCATCGGCTCGTGCTGGTGTCGATCGCCGTCCTGGCTCTGGGGGCCGTGCTGTTCACCTTCCCCGAGATGCGGGCCGTGGGCACGAGCCTCCTCGCGTCGGCGGGTATCGCGAGCATCATCGCCGGCCTCGCGGCGCAGTCGATCCTCGGCAACCTCATCGCCGGGATACAGGTGGCCTTCACGGACGCGATCCGCGTGGGCGACGTCGTCGTGGTCGAAGGCGAGTGGGGACGGGTCGGCGAGATCAACCTGTCGTACGTGGTCGTCTACATCTGGGATGAGCGACGCCTCGTCGTGCCGTGCAGCTACTTCACCTCGACGCCGATCGAGACGTGGACGCGCAGGTCGGACAAGATCCTCGGCACCGTCTACCTGGATCTGGACTGGCGGGTGCCGATGGACGCACTGCGCGCGGAGTTCACCCGCATCGTCGAAGCCTCGCCCGCCTGGGACGGGCGCTCGTCGAGCGCACTGGTGACGGACGCACAGGGCGGGTACGTCACCGTCCGGTTGGTGATGTCGGCGAAGGACTCCGACGACCAGTGGACGATCCGCTGCGAGGTGCGGGAGAAGATGATGAGCTGGTTGCAGCGGGAGTACCCGGACGCCCTCCCGCGCACCCGGGTGGAGTTCGGACCTCAGTCGGACTCGGCGTCCGCGTCGTCGACGGGCTCCTCCGCCTCGTAGTCGCCCACGGTCTCCGCCGCCGGCTCCGCGATCGGGAAGACGATCGAGCTGACCTCGGTCGTCGCCCCGAAGCCGAGGCCGAGCGAGAGGGGGTCGACGGCGGGTTCCTCGCCGAGCACCTCGGCCTCGGAGCGCTTCACGGGCTCGGAGGGCAGTGCCCAGGGGCTCTGTTCTTCTTCCGGCTTCTGCTGGAACATTCCCATGGGTCCATTGTGAACCCACGCCTCGACGCGGAGGCCGGATTCACACGGAATTGATCGGACGCCGGGGGTGGGCGCGCAGTGGTCAGCTCTTGGCGGCCGCCGCCTGCCGGACCGCCTCGACGAGCGCGCGCCAGGGTCCGTCGAGCGCGGAGTCGGGCAGCTCACGCTCGCGGCGTTCGACCGGAGTCCGGGCGCGGATGCGCCAGACGAAGCGGTCGGCGCCGGTCTCGGTCGGCGCCTCCTGATCCCAGGGGCACCGGTCGATCAGGTCGATCCATTCGCCGGCGTCGTCGGGTCCTGCTTCCACCTGCCATCGGCGACGGATGCCGGCGATGCCGCCCGTGCGGACGACGGCGATCACGATCGGTGCGTCAGTCGCGGGAGGAGGCTCGCTCATCTGCATAGACTCCCACGACGGTCCACGCGCGTCGAGCCGCCGTGGCCGTGGCCTCGTCGATCGTGGTGGCCGCGGCGACCGTCGCATCGGCGAACTCGAGGAAGGACGCCGTGCTCGACAGGCCGCCGGCGAGGGCCCGGTACCAGACGGCCCCCGCGCGCTCCCAGGCCTTGCCGCCGAGGTCGAGCGCGAACAGGGCGAACGCGCGGTTGGGGATGCCCGAGTTGATGTGCACCCCGCCGTTGTCCTCGGTGGTGCGCACGAAGCCGCTCATGTGATCGGGCTGCGGATCCTTGCCGAGCTCGTCGTCGTCGTAGGCGGTGCCCGGGGCGATCATCGACCGCAGGGCCGCGCCCTCGACGGCATCCGTGAAGATCTCGGCACCGATGAGCCACGTGGCGCTGTCGGCCGTCTGCCCGAGTGCATACTGCTCGGTCAGAGCACCGAAGACGTCGGCGATCGACTCGTTCAGCGCGCCCGGCTGGCCCTGGTATTCGAGGTTCGCGGTGTGCTGCACGACGCCGTGCGCGAGCTCGTGGCCGATCACCGTGAGTGAGCCGGTGAAGTGCTGGAACACCTCGCCGTCGCCGTCACCGAACACCATACGCTCACCGTCCCAGAACGCGTTGTCGTAGTCGACGCCGTAGTGCACGGTGGCGTCCAGCGGGGCTCCGGCGTCATTGAGGGAATTGCGCCCGAAGGCGGACAGCAGCATCTCGAAGGTCGCTCCGAGGCCGTCGAAGGCTTCGTTCACCGCGGTGTCGGCCACGGGGGCGTCGTCTTCGCCGCGCACCACCGCGCCGGGGAGGCGCTGGGTGTTGCCGGCGTCGCTGATGGTGCGGTTCGGAGCATCCGACAGCTGGGCGACCAGGTCGCCGTTCTCGTCGATCGACAGGTCGATGCGGGCGCGGAACGGCGGTCGTCCGGCCGTCAGCGTCTGCCGCGCCGCAGCCGCGGCCTTCGGGAAGCGCCCCGATTCGGCCAGGCGTGCGAGCAGGTACGACGGGACGACTCCGTGACACTGTGTCGATGTTGCGCTGCTCATGGATCGACCCTACGCCGGGTGTCCGACGTCTGCGGGAACGGGCCGGGCAACCGCGCGGATCGTGAAGGAGATCTCACGGTGTGAAGGAGAGGTTCGCGCGGACTCCCCTTCGGAACGTGAGATCTCCTTCACACCATGCGCGCCCGCCGGGTACGTCTCACTCGTGCTCGATGCTCAACACGGTGGTGCGGATGCCGTCCGACTCGTACTGCACCGGCATCCCGGGGTGTGCGGACGAGAACCAGAAGATCCCGTCGGCGGTGTCGTATCGACGGCAGGTGAGCTCGCCCAGGGGGGAGGACAGCGGCACGGTCGACATGCTCGTCGTCTCGGCGTCGAACGCCGCGTGACCTTGGAGCTCGGTCCAGGTCACCCGGCTCGAGACGACGGCGTTCGGGTCGGCCGCGGCCCACCGATCGAGGGTCGCGCCCTCCTCATCCGTGTGGTGGAAGCGGTTGACGTGTTCGCCCAGCGGTCCGTCCGGGCCTTCGAGGAGGAGGTGGATGCGCTTCCCCCTGCCGGTGGCGTCTCTGATCTCTTCGGCGGTGAACGGCGTCGGCAGGAGGCCGGGGCCGAGCAGGTGCGGGTCGGGATCGGTCATGCACCCAGTCTGCGTCACGGGTGACCGGTACGTCACGGGATGGTCTCGATGTCCGTCACCCGAGGGAGATCCTTGACAGAATTGCGTTCTGTATACAGAATACGAGTGCGCCGGAAAGGCGCTCCCGACACGATCTTCCAATGATGAAAGAGGTAGCGAGATGGCACGTGCGAACGTGACGCGGTATCTGGCATTGGGTGCCGCCGGCGCTCTGGCCCTGGGGCTCGCCGCGTGCAGCGGCGGCGGAGGAGGCGGTGGCGTCGACGCCGACGGCAACGCGACGGTCATCTGGTCCACCTGGGGCACGGCGGACGAGCTGACCCGCTACGAGGAGTTCAACAAGGACTTCATGAAGCGCCACCCCGACATCACCGTCAAGCTCCAGCCCGTCGCCGGCTACGGCGACTACCACTCCAAGCTGCTCGCACAGCTCACCAGCAACACGGCACCCGATGTCTTCTACGTCGGTGACGACATGATCGGCCAGTTCGTCGATTCCGACAGGCTGATGCCGCTCAGTGACCTGATGGAATCGGACGCGAGCAAGACCACGAAGGACGACTTCTTCCCCGGACTCTTCGGCGCGGCGGAGGAGGGCGGCGAGGTCTACGCGGCCCCGAACGACTCCAACCCCGACGTCTTCTGGTACGACAAGCAGGCGCTGGAAGCCGCCGGGATCACCGAGGACCCCGCGACGCTGGCCGAGAACGGCGAGTGGACGACCGACAAGTTCCTCGAGATGAACGCCACCCTCCACGACGCGGGGCTCACCGGGACGATGTACTGGAACTACTGGGCCACCCACTGGAGCTGGCTGTCGTCCCAGGGCCTTCCCGCGCCGTACGACGAGGCGGGAGCGTTCGTCGCGAACCAGGACGACGCCACCGTCGCTTCCGTGCAGGAGCTGGGCGACCTCTTCCAGGACGGCACCTTCGTCGTCGCCGACACGCTTCCCGACGGCGCCGGAGCCGACAGCATCTTCGTCACGCACAAGGCCGGTTTCTTCGTGCAGGGCCGCTACACGATCGGCACGGTCAAGGCCACGGGCGAAGAGGACAGCTACGACATCGTCCGCTGGCCGACGCCCGACGGTGAGGCCGCTCCCACCGGTGTCGCGACCAGTTTCCTCGCGATCAACGGCAAGACCAAGGTGAAGGACGCCGCGTTCACGTTCTGGACGGAGTTCCTCTCCGCCGAGGGGCAGACCTTCCGCCTCGAAGGGGGCGGGAACGCGGTCCCGTCGATCAAGGGTGCCGACGACGTGGTGCTCGAGGGGGACTACCCCGTGCACGCGCAGACGTTCCTCGACATGCGCGACATCGGGTTCACGAACTACCCCGCTGAGGCCAGGGTCCCGGGCCTGCCGGTCGCCATCTCCGAGGAGTTCCAGAAGCTCTACGAAGGCAAGACCGACGCGCAGGAGACGCTCGACACGATCGCCGGCGTGGTCGAGGATCGGTCGGAGAAGTAGGAGTGACCACGCTCACCGAGAACGGACGGATGCCGCAGGCCACGCCTGCGGCATCCGTCCCGCCCCTGCGTCGGGAGGCCGCCTGGCGTCGGCGGGATCGGGCCTGGGGCTACGTCTTCGTCGCTCCGCAGCTGCTCGGCATGGCGCTGTTCGTCGTGCTGCCGTTCGCCGCCAGCCTGGTGCTGGCCTTCGCCGAGTGGGACGGCCTGGGCGAGCTCACCTGGGTGGGGCTGGCGAACTTCGCCGATCAGCTGCAGGATCCGCTGCTCGCCCGTGCGATCATCAACACCCTGCTGATCGCGATCATCACCGTGCCGATCGGCCTCACGCTCGCGGTCATCGTCGCCGTCGCACTCGAGAAGCTCAAGACCCGCACGCTCTACCTGATCCTGTTCTTCGCCCCGGTGGTCACCTCGACCGTCGCCGTCGCCATGATCTGGCAGCAGATGTTCCGTGCGGACGGCCTGCTCTCGACCACGATCTCGAAGGTGTTCGGGATCACGCCCCCGGATTGGCTGCAGGATCCCAAGCTCGCGCTCCTCGCCGTCTGCATCGTGACGATCTGGTCGTCGATGGGCCTGAACGTCGTGATCTTCCTGGCCGGTCTGCAGAACATCTCGCCGTCGGTGATCGAGGCCGCCCGCATCGACGGCGCCGGTGCCGTGCGCCTGTTCACCAGCATCCGGCTCCCGCTGCTCTCGCCGATCGTGTTCTTCTCCTCGGTGATCGCGTTCATCTCGTCGCTGCAGACCTTCGACACGGTCTACGTGCTGGTCTCCGGCGGCGGACCCGACAACGCGACCCGCACCATCGTCTATCACATCTTCGACCTCGGCTTCGGGCGATTCGAGTTCGGGCTGTCCAGCGCGGCCAGCATCATCCTGCTCGTGCTCACCCTCGTCATCACGGCGATCCAGTTCGGTGCGCAGAAGAAGTTCGTCCACTACGAGGATGACCCGGCATGACCCTCCAGACCACACCCCTCAGCGACCCCGCCGCCCCCGCGACCGATTCCACCGTCGCCCTCACCGCTCCCGGATACCGTCAGCGGGGCCGAGGGGGACCAGGGGCCGGACGCGCCCGCCGACGTCTCGGTTCGACCGTGCTGCACGTGCTCCTCGTGGTCGGCGGCATCTCGATGGTGTTCCCGTTCATCTGGATGCTGCTGACGTCGTTCAAGACCCTCCCGCAGCTGTTGAAGAACCCGCTGGAGTTCCTGCCGAACCCCTGGACCGTCGACAACTACGTGAACGCGTGGAACGCCGTTCCGTTCGGGCAGGCCTACCTGAACAGTGCGTACATCGCCGTGCTGGTGGTGGTCGGCACCCTGATCACCGCGTCGATGGCCGGGTACGCGTTCGCCCGTATCCGGTTCCGGGGTAGCAAGGTGATCTTCATCGTGTTCCTCGCGACGCAGATGATCCCGGCGCAGGTCACCCTCATCCCCTTCTACCTCCTGATGTCGCAGCTCGGCTGGGTGGATTCGCATCTCGCACTGATCGTGCCCGGGATGATCGCGAACCCCTTCGCCGTGTTCCTGATGCGGCAGTTCGTCCTTGCTCTGCCGCGCGAGCTGGAGGAAGCCGCGCTGGTGGACGGAGCCGGGCGCTGGCGCATCTTCTGGAGCATCGTGCTGCCGAACCTGAAGCCCGGCCTCGCCGCGCTCAGCATCATCACCGCCCTCAGCGTCTGGAACGCGTTCCTGTTCCCGTTGGTGCTGTTGAACACGCCGGACCTGTTCACGGTCCCGCTGCTGCTGACCTCGTTCCAGGGGCAGTTCGGCTCCATCAACTACGGGCTCGTGATGGCGGCGTCGGCGATCGCGACCGTGCCGATGCTCATCGTGTTCGTGATCGGTCAGCGCAAGATCCTCAACAGCATGGCCGCATCGGGACTCGGGGGGCGATGATGGCGGACCTCGCCGCCCTCGCCGGGCGTCACCTCGACCTGGTGTCCGCTCCCTTCACGCTCCCGCGCTCGCGCGTGCTCGTGTTCCGCGCCGACGACGGCGAGGGCGTGCGCGTGCACACCTCGGAGTACGAGCGGCGGCTGTCGGAGTGCCGGGTGTTCGATGCGCTGATCGTGATCGGTGCCGGCGGCGAGGTGCTCCCGGTGACCGACGTGCATCCCGCGCGGGTGAGCTTCGGCGACGGCGCGGTGACGCTGACCTTCGCCGATCCCTCCACACTCAGCCTCGGCGGGGTTCCGGGATCGCGGGTGCGGCTCCGGCGTCCGGACGGCGGCCTCGAGGAGCATCCGCTCGATCGGGGCCTCGGGCTGCACGTCGCCGCAGCAGATCGCACCGTCGCGGTCGTGCACGGCGACCACTCGGCTGCCCTCGCCACGACCGAGGCGATCTGGACCGAGTGGTTCGCGAAGTGCCCGCGCGTGCGCGACGATCTGCAGGAGATGGCCGCCTTCTGCTGGTGGGTGCTCGGGGCGAACATCGTCGAGCTGCCGTCGCTGGGCGATGCCAGGGCCATCGTGCCGTCGAAGATCGGCTACGTCGGTCTCTGGCAATGGGATGCGTACTTCATCGCGGTCGGTCTGCGCCACGGCGACCCCGAACTCGCTCGCGAGCAGCTCGACATCGCCTTCCGGTTCCCGCAGCCCGACGGGCAGCTGCCCGACGTCGTGCACGAGCTCGGGGTGCTGGCGACCAGCGACGATCTGCCCGAGAGCGACCGCGCCAACCTGCGCCGTGCCGGGTCGCAGATCGCCGACCCGAGCGCACCCGTGCCGCTGACGAAGCCTCCGCTCGCCGCCTGGGCGCTGCGCAAGGTGCTCGACGTCGAGGATGCGCCCGACTACGCGCGCCGGCAACTGGCCCGGATCGTCCGCTCGCAGGACTGGTGGTTCGCCGGCAGCGACCTCGACCACGACGGGATGCCGGAGTACGGGCATCCCTACTCCTCCGGCCTCGATGACAGCCCGATCTTCGATGGCCCCCTGCCGACCGCCGCGCCCGACCTCGGGGCGTATCTGGTGCGACAGGATCGCGAGATCGCCGACCTCCTGCGCCGGTACGAGCCCGGGGGCGACGTGTCGCGCTTCGAGCAGCGGGCCGAGACCTCACAGGAGCTGCTGCTTCGCATGTGGGATCCCGAGCGGGGACGCTTCCTCGCATTCGGCGGTGGTGAGCCGCAGCTCAGCGACACGGTCGTGGGGTTGATGCCGCTGCTCACGGGTACGTTGCCGCCTCCCGTCGCCGAGGCGCTGCGGGCGGCCGTCGACGACCCCGAGCGCTTCGCTCTGCCGTGGGGGCTGCCCACGGTCGCGGCCTCCGACCCCGACTACTCGGACGAGCGCATGTGGCGCGGACCGGTCTGGGTGAACACGAGCATGCTCGTCGCCGAGGGGCTGGAGGCTTCCGGGTACCCGGAGAGAGCGCGGGAACTGCGGGAGCAGACCGTGGCGCTGGTGATCCACGGCGGGGGCCCGCACGAGTACTTCAATCCGCACACGGGTAAGAAGGCCCGCACGGCCACGACCGCCTTCGGCTGGTCGGCCGCGCTGTTCGTCGACCTCGCCGTGACGCTCTCACGGTGAGCACGCGCAGCATCCGTTCCGGTCGCACTTTCTCCCGCTATTCGGCCCTTTTGCTGGCAGAAAGTGCGACCGGAGCGGGGTCAGGCGGTGAAGTACGAGCTCGTGGCGTTGTCGAGGATGCGCTGCATGCCGTGCATCCAGTTGAGCTTGAGGGCGTCGACAGCACCGGGGATGTCGCCGTCGGCGAGGTGGCGGGCGATCTCGGCGTGCTCGGCGGCGACGCGTTCGACCTTGACGTCTTCGGGTACCAGCAGGGACTCGTAGCGGTGGAACGAACTGCGCACGTTGTCGATCACGGCCAGGAGCCGGGTGTTCGGGCAGGCGGACAGCATCACGCTGTGCCACTCGTCGTCCTTGGTGATGACCAGCTGGTGCTCCACGAGCTCGTCGGCGAAGGCTTCGGCCATCTCCTTGAGTCGGATCCCGATCACGCGCAGTTCCTCGGGCGGGCTCAGCTCGAGCGCCAGGCTCTCGAGTGCAGCCATGACCGGCGCGAGGTCGCGGAACTCGGACGCGCTGAGCGGGACGAAGCGGAAGCCCTTGCCGTTCTCGCTCTCGATCTGGCCCTCGGACTCGAGGGCGATGAGCGCTTCACGCAGAGGGGTGCGGCTCACGCCGAGTTCGGTGGCGAGCTGGACCTCGTTGATGCCTTCGCCGGGCTGCACGAGTCCGGCGCGCATACGGGTCAGCAACTCCTGCCGAACCTGCGAGCGCAGGTTCTTGCGTTCGATCGCCATGCGTCCCCTCTTCTGCCGCCTGCCCGTCAGCCTATGGGTTGACGGGCCTCGGGCGACGTCCTAGTGTGTTGTATACAGAATACAGCTGATAGCGGATTCGCACCAGTGCACCGCCGTATCAGCCGGTCATGACTCAGAGAGGAGGCTTCGTGCCCGCACCCGGTGGCGACCAGCCCGCCCGACGCGTCCGCCTCGACGCCCTCGCCTACGGCGGCGACTACAACCCCGACCAGTGGTCGGAGGAGACCTGGCACGAAGACATCCGCCTCATGCGCGAGGCCGGCGTGAACATGGTGAGCCTGCCGATCTTCAGCTGGCCCCAGCTCGAACCCGAGCCCGGCGTCTACGACTGGGCGTGGCTCGACCGCATCCTCGATCTGCTGTGGGACGCCGGCATCGCGATCGACCTCGCCACCGCCACTGCGACCCCGCCGTCCTGGCTGCTGCGGGCCCATCCCGAGATGGTGCCGTGGGATTCCGACGGGCACCGGCTCGAGTTCGGCTCCCGTCAGACCTACTGCCCCTCGTCGCCGATCTGGCGCGAGAACGTCGCCCGCATGACTCGCGCGATGGCGGAGCGCTACGGGGAGCACCCCGGCCTCGCGATGTGGCACATCTCGAACGAGTACGGCGATCACACCTCACGCTGCTGGTGCCCCGAGTCGGCCAGGCACTTCCGCCGCTGGCTGCAGGATCGCTATGGAGACCTCGACGGGCTGAACGAGGCCTGGGGCGTGAACGTCTGGGGTCAGCGCTACACCTCCTGGGAGCACATCGAGACGCCGAAGAAGGCGCCGGGCCCGATCAACCCGACCCAGCTGTTGGACTTCGAGCGGTTCTCGTCCGACGCCCTGCGGGAGCTGTTCCAGGTGGAGATCGACGTGCTGCGGGAGGTCACGCCCGACATCGCGGTCACCACGAACTTCATGAGCATGTTCCGCGACCTGGACTACTGGGACTTCGCCGCGATCGAAGATGTCGTGACCGACGACGCCTACCCGGAACCCGCCGACCCGACCTCGCACGTCGGGGCCGCCCTCAACTACGGCCTCATGCGCTCGCTCAAGGGCGGACAGCCCTGGCTGCTGCTGGAATCCTCGGCGAGCGCGACCAGCTGGCGCGACGTGAACGTGCCCAAGGCACCGGGCAAGATCCGCATCGAGAGTCTGCAGGCGGTCGCCCACGGCTCGGACGCCGTCATGTTCTTCCAGTGGCGCCAGGCCAAGTACGGCCAGGAGAAGTTCCACTCCTCGATGCTCGGTCACCGGGGGGAGCGCTCGCGCAGCTTCCGGGAGACCAAGGAGCTGGGCAACGAGCTGAAGAGGCTCGAGCCGGTGCGCGGCACCCGGGTGCGCTCGCGCGTGGCGCTGGTCGTGGACTGGGACTCGTGGTGGGGGACCAGCGCTGTCGAGTCGCTGCCCTCGCAGAGACTGCAGTGGGCGCAGCAGGCCCGGGCCTGGCACCGCGCGCTGTACACGCTCGGCCAGCCGGTGGATGCCGTTCGCGCCACGGGGCCGTTCGACGCGTACGACGTGGTCGTGGTGCCGAACCTCTACATCGTCGAGCAGCCGCAGGCCGACGCGTTGCGCGCCTTCGTGGAGCGCGGAGGACACCTCGTCGTCGGACCGTTCTCGGGAGTGGTGGATGCGACCGAGAAGGTGCACGACGGCGGAGCACCCGGGCCGCTGCGCGATCTTCTGGGCATCGAGGTCGACGAGCAGTGGCCGATCGCCGACGGGCTGACCGAGAGCATCGACTACGCCGGCGAGATCCTGATGGTGCCGTCGTGGAGCGAGTGGCTCGAAACGGACGAAGACGTCGAGGTGCGCGGCCGCTATGCCGGTGGCGAGCTCGACGGTCTGCCCGCCGTGACCCGTCGCGCGGAAGGCCGGGGATCCGCCTGGTACGTCAGCGCGATGTTCGACGCCGCAGGTCTGCTCCCGGTGTTCCGCGACGTGCTGCGCACGGCCGGCGTCCCCGCCAGGGAGCACACCGATGTCGAGGTCGAAGCGGTCACCCGCGCCGACGACACCACCGACTACACCTTCTACCTCAACCACGGACGCGCACCCGTGACGTTCGAGATCCCGACCCCGGGAGTCGACCTGCTCACCGGTCTGCGCCATACGGACCGACTGGAGCTCGATCGGTACGGCGTCGCCGTGCTCGCCGCGCCCCGCGCCGAATCCATCCCCTTTGCCACCCTGATCCCTGTGAAGGAGGACGCATGACCGCCCCGTTCGTGCATCCGTACATCCCCAACACCGCGCCCGAGTCCCGTGCGGCGATGCTCGCCGCCGTGGGCGCCGCGTCGGTCGACGAGTTCTACGCCGACATCCCGGCCGGCCTCCGGCTCGGGCGACCCCTCGATCTGCCCGCGCCGTTCGTCGCGGAACAGGACCTCGCCCGCCACGTGCGCGCACTGCTCGCCAGGAACCACTCGACGCACGAGCGGCTGAGCTTCCTCGGTGCCGGCACCTACCACCACTACGTACCGGCGGTCGTCGACGAGGTCATCGGACGCAGCGAGTTCCTGACCGCCTACGCCGGCGAGCCCTATGAGGACCACGGCCGCTTCCAGGCGCTGTTCCAGTACCAGTCGCTGATGGCCGAGCTGCTCGAGATGGACGTCGTGAACGTGCCGACCTACGACGGCTACCAGGCGACCGCGACCGGCCTCACCATGTCGGGGCGCCTCACCGGCCGCGGACGGGTGCTGGTCGTGAGCGATGTGCTCCCCGCGAAGCTCGCGAAGGTGCACGACTACGTCCGTGCGCACCTCACGCTCGAGCACCTGCCGACCGTCGGCGGCACCGCCGACGTCGATGCGATCCGCGCCGCGCTGGGCGAAGACGTGGCCGCGGTCTGGGTCGAGACGCCCAGCGCCACCGGCGCCGTGGAAGCCGCGCTGCAGGACATCGCGGATGCCGCGCACGCGGTGGGGGCCGTGCTCGTGGTCGGCACCGACCCCATCGGCTACGGCGTCCTCACCCCGCCCGCCGTCTCGGGAGCGGACATCGTCACCGGCGACATCCAGTCCCTCGGCCTGCACCAGTGGTTCGGCGGCGCCCACGGCGGGTTCATCGCCGTCCACGACGACCCGCGGTTCGTGATGGAGATGCCGTCGCGACTGTTCGGGCTCGCGACCACCGACGTTCCCGGCGAGTACGGCTTCGGCGACGTCGCGTACGACCGCACCTCCTTCGCGCATCGCGAGGAGGGGAAGGAATGGGTCGGCACGGCCGCCGCCCTCTGGGGCATCGCCGCCGGGGTCTACCTGGCGCTGATGGGTCCCGCCGGCATGGCGGAGCTCGGCGAGGTGCTGCTCGCCCGCACCCGATACGCCCAGCAGGCGCTCGCCGCGGTTCCTGGTGTCTCGCTCGACGACGACGCCGTGCATCTCCGCGAATTCACCGTGACGTTCAGCGAGGCCACGGCGGACGCGGTCGTCACGACGCTCCGCGCCCGGGGCATCGAACCCGGCGTGGTCGTGGGCGAGCACCGCCTGCTCGTCTGCGTCACCGAACTCACCTCCCAGGCCGACATCGACACCCTGGCGAGTGCGCTCGCCGACGTCAAGGCCTCCGATCTCGCTGCGAAGGAGCAGAACCGATGAGCCTCCCCGTCGCCCCGAAGCCCGCGCTGCGCCGCTTCCAACAGGCTCGCTGGGACGAGCCGATCATCTTCGAACTGACCACTCCCGGCGAACGCGGTGTGCTCGTCTCACAGGTCGAGCCCGGCGTGCGCGCGGCAGTGGGGGATGTGGTCGCCGCGCTGCCGTCCTCCCTGCGTCGGGCCGCGAAGCCGAAGCTCCCCGAGATGGGCCAGATGCGTGTGCTCAAGCACTACCTGCGCCTGTCGCAGGAGAACCTCGGCGCCGACTTCAACGTCGACATCGGCCAGGGGACGTGCACCATGAAGTACGCGCCGAAGATCAACGACCAGCTCGCGAACACGCCGCAGCTCACCGCGATGCACCCTCATCAGGACCCGGCAGACGCGCAGGGCGTGCTCGAGATCGTCTGGCAGCTGGAGCGGATGCTCGCCGAGATCTCCGGCATGGACGAGGTCTCCCTCCACACGCAGGGCGGATCGGCGGCGATCTGGGCGAACATCGCGATGATCCGCGCCTTCCACGAGGCGAACGGAGAGGGCGAGCAGCGCCGCGAAGTCATCACCACGATCTTCAGCCACCCCTCGAACGCGGCCGCCGCGAAGGCCGCCGGGTACGAGGTCATCACCGTGTATCCCGACGCTGAGGGATACCCCTCGCTCGATGCGCTGAAGGCAGCGCTCTCGCCGCGCACCGCGGCCATCATGGTCACCAACCCCGAAGACACCGGAATCTACAACCCGGCGATCCGCGAGTGGGTGGACGCCGCGCACGCCGTGGGTGCCCTCGCCTCTTACGACCAGGCCAACGCCAACGGGATCCTCGGCATCACGCGTGCCCGTGACGCCGGGTTCGACGTGTGCCACTTCAACCTGCACAAGACGTTCGGCACTCCGCACGGCAGCGGGGGTCCCGGCTCGGGCGCGAACGCCGTGAGTGCGGCGCTCGCCCCGTTCCTGCCGGGACCGCGGGCGGTGCGTGCGGATGACGGGACCTTCGCGGTGGCCGAGGCGGGTGAGCTGTCGATCGGCGCGGTCGGGCCCTTCTTCGGGGTGATCCCCGCGCTCGTGAAGGCCTACTCGTGGATCATGGCGCTCGGGGCCGAGGGCCTGCTGGCCGCCGCCGAGACCGCCGTGCTGAACAACAACTACCTGATGGCGAAGGTGCTCGCGATCCCCGGAGCCTCCGCGCCCTACGCGACCGGGCGTCGGCGGATCGAGCAGGTGCGCTACTCGTGGGAGGAGCTCTCCCGGGAGACCGGGATCTCATCCGAGGAGATCGGTGTGCGCATGACCGACTTCGGCATGCACTACTGGACCAGCCACCACCCCTACGTGGTGCCCCAGCCGTTCACGCTCGAACCGACGGAGTCGTACTCCCTCGCCGAGCTCGACGAGTATGCGGCGACCCTCGCCGAAGTCGCACGCGAAGCACGGGAGACCCCCGAGGTGGTGCGCACCGCCCCGCACAACCAGACCGTGCACCACACGCACCACGACGATCTGGACGACCCCGACCGCTGGGCGGTCACGTGGCGCGCGTATCAGCGGAAGTACTTCCCCGCGGAGTCCGACGCGTCGTGATCGGACTCGTCGTCAATCCTGTCGCCGGAGTCGGCGGGCCCGCGGGCCTCGCCGGCTCCGACGGTGCGGACGTGCAGAACCTCGCCCTCGCGCGCGGTGCCCGCTCCCGCGTGCAGGAGCGGGCGGTCCTGGCTCTGACGGAACTGGCCGCACGGCATCCGGGACTCGTGGTCGCGACCGCAGACGGAGCGATGGGATCCGATGCCGTCCGTGCGGCGGGGCTCGTGCCCCGGGTGG
>NZ_JRKC01000045.1:0-12054 GCF_000800925.1 Microbacterium sp. ZOR0019
GGAGGGACGGGGAGGGGCGGGAGGGAGGACGGCGTGTGGGAGAGGAAGGGTCGGCGAGCGGGGTTAGGGTCGAAGGGTGACCCCGGAACTCGCTGCACGCATCGTCGCGGACTCTCGCGATCGCGTGGCATGGATGCGGGCCCGCTCGCGCGGGATCACGGCCACCGACGTCGCCGGACTCACCTCCGAGAGGTCGATCGCCCGGGCTGCGGACTCGAAGCTCGGCGGCGGCCCGCGCTTCGGCGGCAACGCGTACACCGACCACGGTCGCCGGCGCGAACCCGAGATCGCCGCCTGGGTCGCCGCGACCCACGGCATTCTCCCCTCCTCCGCCCTCTTCCGCGCCGAGGTCGAGCACCGCCACCTCGCCACGCCCGACGGCATCGCGGTCGATGCCGAAGGCCGCGTGAAGCTCGCCGAGATCAAGACGACGAACAAGGCGTTCCGCGGGATCCCGCGCACCTACCTGCGCCAGGTGTGGTGGCAGCAGCACGTGCTCGGCGCCGAGCGGACGCTGTTCGTGTGGGAGGAGCACGTCGACTTCGCCCCGATCCACGACGAGCCCCGGTGCGTGTGGATCGACCGGGACGACCGTGAGATCGCCAAGCTCGTCGGCCTCGCGACCGATCTCATCGACGAGCTCTATCGGCGCACGACCGGCCAACAGGTCCCGAGCCGGACCGCGGACCCTGCGATGAGCCGCCGCGAGCAGCTGCGCGAACGAGACGCCTTCCGCGCGCTGGCCCTCGCCGACTGACTCTCGCCGACGGCCCCTCGCGCACCCCTGCGCGGCGGAGCAGGGCCCGACTCAAGTGCAGGTGTTGTTGCCGCCGAGCCCGAGCAGTCCGCCGACGGACAGGGAGCGCGTCGCCGCCGGTGAGACCCACGATGTTCCGGGGTAGATGGTCTCGACCCGCACTGTGTTGGTCGAGCCCAGGAGGCTTCCCAGGAGCGTGTTCAGCAGTCCGGAACTGATCGTCGACGAGTACGTGTAGGGGCCTGTCCCGGTCTGCGTGACGTTCGTGTTGTCCACGATGACGCCGTTGATGGAGAAGCGCTGTTGGAGCTTCACGGCGGGCGATGTCCACGTGATCGTGAACCCGGTGAAGGTCCCGAGGAAACTCGTCACCGTGCAGGATGCGACCACCGGGGTCGGGAGGGTCGCCGCGGTGAAGGCTCCCGCGCCGTACTCGCTGTCGGTGAACCTCGCCTCGGTCGACTCCACCGGCGGGAACGACGTGATTCCGACCAGGATCGCGACGCCGACCGCGCCCGCGAGGATCCGCCGCCGCCCGCCTCTCATGGCCGCTCTCCCAGTTCTGCCTCCGCCCGACGCCGGCGTAGGACGGCGAGCGCACCGCCCCCCACCGCGAGGAGCACTCCGCCGACGACCGCCCAGCGAGCCCGGCGCGGGGCCGGTGCTCGCGAGGCCTCCTCCGGGCCCGACGTCCGCGGTCTCCCCCGCCCCCGTCGCGATCACGCGCAGGTCGGTGCTGCCCGCACCATCGGCCGGGTCGAGGGCGACGGAGAGGCGCAGATGGGCGGTGTCGGCGTCGCTGATCTCGGCGAGCGGGACCACGGCACCGTCCCGCGGAATCCGCCACTCCGTGCGCAGCGCCGTCTCCGACCCGGGGCATCCGGTATCGCGCCAGGCCCGCGAGCACGTCGAGATGTCGACGAGCAGTCGGGCCGTGCCGGTCGCACTCACGCCGATCCGCACCACACCGGGATCGGGAGCATCCGCGCTCACAGCGACGTCCCATCGCACCGGCGCCCCGGGAAGCAGGCCGGCCGCGGCATCCCAGTCCGCCACCGAGACGAGGCGGAGCACCTCTCCCTGGATGACCTGCGTGGTCGGCGCCGCCCAGGCAGCGCTCGGCGTCATGACCGCGGCGGCCGCGATCGTGAGGATCCCGAAGACACGCCTCATCCGCCTCTCCCGCCCGCTCCGATACGACCGCCCCGATCCGCACGACGATGCGTGCGGGGCCAGAACGCCCAGACGACCAGCGTCGTCGCCGCCAGGGTCAGCGTGCCGAGCACGACGGGGTTGCCCATGCCGACGATCAGCGTCGCGACTCCGGGGACCGAGAACAGGACGATCCGCACGCTGGAGACCGTGTACGGGAAGGGATCCTCCGAGGCGTTCGCGTCTCCGCGCATGGTGATGATCCGCTCTTCAGGCACGACCCCGGGTGCGATGGTCGTGACGCGGTGCGTCACCGGAAGCTCTCCGACGCGGTCCACGGTCACGACGTCTCCGACCTCGATCCCACTCGCCGGGATCCGCTGCACCACTGCGACGGAACCGGCGGGGATCGTGGGCGACATCGACCCCGTCCGGAACAGGATCAGGGTGATCTGCGCCGTGAAGGCGAGGACCACGAGCACGATGCAGATCACGCCGGCCAGCGCCGCGAGCCAGAGGAGCGCATCGCCGATCATCCGACCGGGCCGTGCTCGGACACGTGCCGGGGGCCGGACGTCGGCGCCGTCGTCCGCGCGAATCCCTTCCGCCTGCGCGCGCGCACTGCGCCGGGTCAGCTGCGTCACGACGACGTCCCCTGGATGTGCCAGGTCTGGGACATCGTGAGCCCCTGCGCGGCGTTGAGCGCGGTGGTCGGCAGCGTGACGGCGATGCAGTAGTTGACCTGCGCGGCGCCGTTGGCGCTCACCGCCTGAGTCGAGGCGCCTCCTGCCGTGAGGGCGGAACCGTCGGTCACGACGGAGGTTCCCGCGGCGTACGTCGTCGCATTGCACGCGGTCCCGGCGATCGTGCGCACCCCATAGGTCAGATGCGCTGCCAACCCGGTGCCACCGGGGGTCCCGGCCGTGAACTGCAGGGTCCCCGCCACCGACGGGTCAGCGGTTTTCACGCTGAGCAGCGCATAGGTCGTCGTCCCCGGCGCCATCGCGGTGGGCGGAAGCTGGAAGCTCAGAGTGGATGCCGTGCCGGTGGTCGCATGGCTGGAGAACGTCGCCCCATCCGCAGCTCCGACGATGTCGAACCGTCCGGCGGTGAACGTCGCTGCGCCGTACTCCGAGTCGTTCCAGGCGGCGAGGGTCGCGGCCGCGCCGACGCCGAGCACCAGTCCGCCCGCGAGGAGGGCCCGGATGCGACGGGAGCGCAGTCGCCGCTTCTCCCGCATCTCTCTGCGGGTGACCATCAGAGGACTCAGTTCGTCGACGTCGCCGTGAACTTCCACGTGGCGTCGGTCACCAGTGAGGGTTCGAGGTCGGCATCCGCGGTCACTTTGATGCACAGCTGCACGTCGACGCCGGGATCGATCGCGGTCGCCCCGGGAGCGAGCGCCACCGCGGTCACCCCGGTCTGCGCGTCGAGGGTGGCGCCCGTCGCGATCGGCGTGCCGACGGCGGTCGTGGCGTCGCAGGTGTCCCCGGGTGCGAGCGGATAGATCTGATACGACAGGTGGTCCGAGTTGGAGGTGCCTGCGGCGTCTGCCGTGGTGCCGTCGGCTTCGAGATCGGCCGCACTCGTCGTCCCCGCCGCCAACCGCACCCAGAAGCCGGCGTAGACCGAGTCGGTGGGCGACATGTTGTCGACGACCCCCGCCGGCAGGCTGAAGACCAGCGTCGCCGCCGCGTCTCCGTCGTCGGTGTTGTGATCGCTGAACGTCGTGCCGTCCGTCGACCCCTCCAGGTTGAAAGCGCCGGCGGTGAAGGTGCCGTTGGCGAACTCGGAGTCGTTCCACGCCGCGAGCGTGACGGCGACGCCCACTCCGAGGACGAGTCCGCCTGCCAGGACCGCGAGAACCTTGCGCTGTGTCTCTTTGCTAGCCATCGGTGTCCCCCTCAGGAATCAGGCGATCGCGTGGATGTCCGAGAACGGCTGCCCCTCAGAAGCCCCGCATCCCCGCTGTGCCCTCATCCTCATCCACGCCTCGGAGCAGGACAAGGCGATTTCGCGCATGCTCCGCGCTCATCACGCGCAGTCACTCCGCAGTCCAAGATGGTTGACGTAAATCAACGATCGACGTATAGTTGACCCAGTTCAACCATCTCGTGCGCGCCAGAGCCGTCGCCGCATCCCCGTTCACGACAGCGAAAGGTCCCGCATGACCACGGACTCCCCCGTCAAGATGACGCACCGGCAGGTGCTCGAAGCCCTCACCGGGCTCCTTCTGGGCATGTTCGTCTCGATGATCGCGACGACGGTGGTGTCCACCTCGATGCCGGTCATCGTCCACGACCTCGGCGGAGACCAGGCCGCCTACACCTGGGTCATCACCGCGACGCTCCTCACCACGGCGATCTCCACACCGATCTGGGGCAAGCTCGCCGATCTGTTCAACCGCAAGCTGCTGATCCAGCTCGCCCTCGTCATCTTCGTGGGCGCGACGGCCGCCGCCGGCTTCGCGCAGGATACGAACACGCTCATCGCGTTCCGCGCCATCCAGGGCCTCGGCGGTGGCGGACTGGCCGCCCTCAGCCAGGTCATCATGGCCGACATCATCAGTCCGCGTGAGCGCGGCCGCTACATGGGCCTGTTCGGCGCCGTGATGGCCGTCGCGACCGTGGGCGGCCCCCTGCTCGGCGGGTGGATCACCGACGTCGCGAACTGGCGCTGGAACTTCTTCGTCGCGCTCCCCTTCGCCGTCGCCGCCCTGATCATCCTGCAGAAGACGTTGCGCATCAGCACCGAGCGCACGCGCAAGGTCTCGATCGACTACGTCGGCATCGTGCTGCTCTCGGTCGCCGTCTCGCTCATCCTCATCTGGATCACCAACGCAGGCTCGACCTTCGACTGGTGGGGCACCGAGACCGTGCTGATGGTGGGCGCGGCGATCATCGCGACCATCGCGTTCATCATCGTCGAGCTCAAGGTGCGCGAGCCGCTCATCCCGCTCACGCTGTTCCGCGGCCGCACGTTCACCCTGTCGGTGCTGGCATCGATCTCCATCGGCGTCGCGATGTTCGGAACCTCGGTCTACCTCGCGCAGTACATGCAGCTGTCGCGCGGCGCCACCCCCACCGAGGCCGGACTGATGACGCTGCCGATGATGGCGGGCCTGCTGATCTCCTCGATGGTCGTCGGTCAGCTGGTGACCCGCTTCGGCAAGTGGAAGGGGTACCTGATCCTCGGCTCGGTGCTGCTGATCGCGGGCTCCGTGATGCTGTCGACGCTGCACTACGACACGAACTTCATCCTCGTCTCGATCTACATGTTCGTGATGGGCGCGGGCGTCGGCATGACGATGCAGAACCTCGTCCTCATCGTCCAGAACGTCGCGAAGCCGAGTGAGATGGGCGTCTCCAGCTCCGGAGTGACGTTCTTCCGCAGCCTCGGGGGCACGATCGGCGTTTCGGTCATGGGCGCCGTGCTCGCGAACAGCCTCACCGGACTGTTCTCCGACGGCAAGGAGCGCATCGGCGCGGCGATCGCGAAGCTCGGGGACAAGGGCGCCGAGGTCGCCGCACAGCTCTCGTCCGGCACTCTTCCCCAGGTCCGGCTGCTCCCCGAGCCCGTGCGCTCGATCATCGAGGACTTCTACGCGCAGGCCATCTCGCACGCGTTCCTGATCGGCATCCCGCTCGCGGTGATCAGCCTGATCGCGATCCTGTTCCTTCCGAACCGTCCGCTCACCACGATGACGACCTCCGAGCGCGCTCGGGCGGATGCCTCCGGGAAGCAGGCGGCCGACGTTTCCGTGGAGGATGCCGCAGACGTCGCGATCGCCGACGCGGAGGCGCTCTCCGGAGCATCCACCGGTTCCGTGACCGTGATCAGCCGATCCGGCGACGACCGCGGCGATACGGCATCCGATGCCGGCCGCTGACGACGTGCTCGACACTCCGGAGGCGCGGGCCGAGGCGGTCCGCGCCCTCGAAGCGGAGTTCGGCGAACTGATCACGCACTTCCGTCGTGTGATCACCGAGAACGCCAACCGGGTGAGCCCCGGGATGCTGCCCGGGGCCTACAAGATCTTCACCACGATCGCGCGCTGCGAGAAGGTGACGGTGTCGACCCTGTCCGAGCGGATGCTGATCGACAAGGGGCAGGTCAGCCGGACGGTGCGGGAGCTGGAGGAGCTCGGCCTGATCGAGCGCTCGGCGGATCCCACCGACGGCCGTTCATTCCTGCTGCGGCTGACGGCGACGGGTGCACAGCGCCTCGCTGCCGCCCGTCTTCCGCAGGAGGGCCGATTGCTCGAGACGCTCGCGGAGTGGAGCCTCGCCGACATCGGGAGCCTCACCCGGCTGCTGCACGCCCTGGCCTCCGGGGCGGCTCCGGACGAGAAGCCGGCTGCGTGACCCCGGCGCCGCCGAGCACACGGCGGGCCTCGGCGGCGACCTCCCCGGCGATGGTGTCGAGCAGTTCCGAGCGCAGGTTCCACTGCTGCCAGTAGAGCTCGACGCGCAGAGTCGGCCCGCCCAGCGGAACCAGGCCCGGTCGCTCTTGGAGCAGCGGGACCATTCCCCAGCCGAGGCCCAGACCGACCGCGAGCGCGTAGTCGTTCGAGGCGGGGACGTAGTGCCGTGGCACGCCCTCCTGCCCGACCGACATCGCACGCAGCCACTCGTGCTGCAACGTGTCTCGACGGTCGAAGTCCACGAAGGGGGCCGACCCCAACGCCTCCGTCGTGACCCCCTCGGGGAACCAACGCGCCGCGAACCCCGGCTCTGCCATCGCCCGGTATTCGAGCACCCCGAGCGGCGACACCGAGCACCCGGCGACGGGAGCCGCCTCGCTGGTGACCGCAGCCATCACGGTGCCCGACTCCAGCAATCTGGCGGTGAAGTTCTGATCATCACGATGCAGATCGAAGTCGATGTCGTGCCCGGCGGACAGACGCGCGAGCGGAGCGAGGAACCACGTCGCCATCGAGTCGGCGTTCACGGCCAGCGGGATGCGGATGCGACGTGTCCCTCCCGCCTCGTCGATGCCCACGCCGAGCAGAGCATCGTGTTCGAGCAGGGCGACCTGTCGCGCCAGCCGCACGACCGCTTCCCCCGCCTCCGTCACCCGCGCGGGCTTGGCGCGCACGAGCAGGATGCGGCCGAGCTGCTGCTCGAGCATCTTCAGCCGCTGACTCACCGCGGACGGCGTGATCTGCAGACGTCTCGATGCAGCGTCCAACGTCCCCTCATCGACGATCGCGGCGAGGGTGGTGGCCAATTCCGGGTCGATCCTCACATTAGGGATACTAATGGTTCTGAAGCAACCATCGCTTCCTCTCATGTCCAACGGTTCCTAGGCTGAACCCGTGCTCACCGTCCTCGCCGGGCTCGGACTCGGACTCTCTCTCATCGTCGCCATCGGCGCGCAGAACGTCTTCGTACTGCGTCAAGGGATCCGCCGCGAGCACGTGCTCGCCGTCGTGATCATCTGCGCCGCCTCCGACGCCGCCCTGATCGTCGCCGGGGTGGCGGGGCTGGGCTTCGTCCTCTCGGCGGCCCCATGGCTCGTGGTCGTGGCCCGGTGGGCGGGCGCACTGTTCCTGCTGACCTACGGCGTCCTCGCCGCACGTCGTGCGTGGCGCGGCGGGGAGGAGCTCCGGGTGGACGGGACGGAAGCCGTGGATCCGAGCGCGCCGCTCCCCCACAGCGCGACGCCGACGCTCGTCCGCCCCCGACTGGCACCGGTCGTCCTGACGACCCTCGCGCTCACATGGCTCAATCCGCACGTGTACCTCGACACGGTTCTGATGCTGGGATCGATCGCGGCCACGCACGGCGACGACCGCTGGCTGTTCGCCGGCGGAGCGATCGCCGCGAGCATCCTGTGGTTCACCGCGCTCGGCTTCGGCGCGCGCTATCTCGGACGCTGGCTGCGCACCCCGCTCTCCTGGCGCATCCTCGATGCCGTGATCGCCGTGGTGATGATCACGATCGCGGTCAGCCTCGTGCTTCCGGTGCTTGGAGGCTGACGGCGTTCACGCTCCGTCGATCTGTGCGAGCCGCGCCCGCACGAGGCTCTCGAGCACCGCGGTCGGGATCGGATGCTCGGGCTGGAATCGGATGGTGCCCTTGTCGACGCTGATCCCGGGACTGCCCTCGAGCAGGCCCGCGACCGCCGCGACCGCGTCCGGGCTGAACGGGTAGATGCCGATGTGCTTCTTGGCGCGCATCACCGAGAGGAGTCCCTTGCCGCGGTGCACGAGTGCCGGCATGCCGTATCCCTTGCCCTGTTCCGCATCCGGAACCTCCCGGCGGGCGACCGCGTAGACCCGGTCGATCGCCTCACGATCCGCGGGGTCGAGTTCAGCGAGGTAGTCGTCGATGGTGCCCATCACGTCATCCTTCCAGCCGTCGCCCGCGACCGCGAGTGGTCAGGCGCCGTCGAGCGGGCGCAGGATGCGCGTGAGGAAACGCTGCGTGCGCTCGTGCTTCGGCGCGCGGAAGAGCTCGGCGGGAGGCCCCTGTTCGACGACCACCCCGCCGTCCATGAACAGCACATGATCCGCGGCCTCGCGGGCGAAGCTCAGCTCGTGGGTCACGACCGCCATCGTCCAGTTCTCGTCCGCGAGCTCCTTGATGACCAGGAGCACCTCGCCCACCAGCTCCGGGTCGAGCGCGCTGGTCGGCTCGTCGAACAGCAGCAGGTCGGGCTTGAGGGCGAGTGCACGCACGATGCCCACCCGTTGCTGCTGCCCACCCGAGAGCTGATGCGGACGCGCATCGGCCTTGTCGCTCAGCCCCACCCTGTCGAGCAGCACGAGCGCCTCGGCGACGACCTCGGCCTTCGGGCGCCCCTGCACCCGCCACGGCCCCTCGATGACGTTCTCGAGCACGGTGAGATGCGGGAAGAGGTTGTGATGCTGGAACACCATCGCGGAGCGGTCCCGGAGCGCGAGCCGCTTGCGTTTCTGCTCCCGCGTCGACGGCTTCGCCGACGGGGCGAAGTCGAGGTCGGGGCCACCCGCGACCACGATCGTGCCGGCATCCGGGGTCTCGAGTCCGTTGAGCGCTCGCAGGACGGTCGTCTTGCCGGAACCGCTGGGGCCGATGAGCACGACCACCTCGCCGCGGTGCAACGTCAGATCGATGCCCCGCAGCACCTCGTTGTCGCCGAAGCTCTTGCGGAGACCGCGGGCGGTGAGAAGGGCGTCGGTGGTGTTCTCAGTGGGCGACACGGCTGTCGAGCCTCCTCTCGAGGGCGCTCTGTCCGAAGGAGAGCACCAGGCAGAACACCCAGTAGACCAGCGCGGCCGCGAGGTACACCACCATGAACTCGAGGGTCGTCGCGGCGATCTGCTGCGCCACCTTGAACAGTTCCGTGACCAGGATCAGCGAGGTGAGAGAGGTGTCCTTGACGAGGGAGATGAAGGTGTTCGACAGCGGCGGCACCGACACCCGCGCCGCCTGGGGCAGGATGATGCGCGTGAGCGTCCGCGTGCGATTCATGCCGACCGTGTAGGCGGCCTCCCACTGCCCCTTCGGGACGGAGAGGATCGCCGCACGCACGACCTCAGCACCGTAGCCGCCGACGTTGAGCGACAGTGCGATGATCGCGCTCGGCCACGGGTCCAGCGTGATCCCTACCGACGGCATGCCGTAGAAGATCACGAACAGCTGCACGAGCATGGGCGTGCCGCGGATCACGGAGATGTAGAAGCGCGCGACCCCCGCGACCACCGGATTCACCGAGATCCGCATCAAAGCGACACCGACCGCGATCGCGAGGCCCAGCGCGAACGACAGCAACGCGAGCGGCACCGTCGCCGTCAGACCCGCCCAGGCGATCGGCCCGAGCGCATCGAGGAACAGCTGCCAGGGACTCTCCATCGGCTACTTCGTGACGTCTTCGCCGAAGTACTTGTCGCTGATCTCGGCCAGGGTGCCGTCCGCGCGGAGCTCCTCGAGCGCGCCGTCGACGGCCTCGACCAGCGCGTCCTTGGCCTTGGTGAAGACGAAGGCCTGGGTGCCGGCCTCGTCCGTCTCGGCCGCGATCTTCAGCCCGGTGGGGCTGTTGGTGGTCTCGTAGTCGAGGAAGGTGAGCTTGTCGTTGACCGTCGCATCCACACGCCCCTGGCGCAGCAGCTCGACGGCTTGGGCCCAGCCCTCGACCGCTTCGACCTTGGCCCCCGAATCCGTGGCCAGCTCATACCAGTTGCTCGTGAGCGACTGCGCGGTGGACTTGCCGTCGAGGTCAGCGAAGGACGAGATCGAGTCGTCGTCGTCCGCCACCACGATGACGCCGGGTGAGACCGTGTACGGCGTGCTGAAGAGGTACTTCGCCTCGCGCTCGTCGTTGACCGACACCTGGTTCGCGATGACGTCGAACCGTCCCGCATCCAGCCCGGCGAAGATCGCATCCCACTGCGTCTCCTGGAACTTCACCTCGAGGCCCAGCTTGTCGGCGACGGCCTGGATGATCTCCACGTCGAAGCCCGTGAGGTCGCCCGCGCCGCCGTCGTCGTGGAAGCTGAAGGGCCGATAGGTGCCTTCGGTCGCGACTGTGAGGGTGCCCTCCTGCACCAGCCCGAAGTCGGCGTTCGCGGGTCCCTCTCCGCCACCCGGAGTACTCGCGGGGGTGCTCGACCCGCTGCAGGCGGTGAGCACCGCGGCAGCGGCGACGAGTGCGGTGACGGCGATGAGACGACGGGACATGGACCCTCCTGGGGTGTGAAGCGCGGGTGCGAGTTTACGTGACCGGCGCGGGAACTTCCTCACAGTACGCGGGGGCCGCCGGTTTCCCTCATCCGATGACGTTTCGTTTCACCGCACACGCGGAGCCGGGTGCAGGGACGCGAAAACGCCCCCGGGCGAACCCGGGGGCGTTCTCTGCGAGTCAGACTCAGATGGCGTTGACGTCCAGCGGGATGCCGGGGCCGAACGTGGTCGACACGGCGCCCTTCTGGATGTAACGGCCCTTCGAGCTCGACGGCTTGAGGCGGACGATCTCCTCGAGCGCTGCGCCGATGTTCTCGCCCAGCTGCTCTGCGGTGAAGGAGGCCTTGCCGACGACGAAGTGCACGTTGGCGTGCTTGTCGACGCGGAACTCGATCTTTCCGCCCTTGATCTCCTCGACGGCCTTGGCCGGGTTCGGGGTCACGGTGCCGGTCTTCGGGTTCGGCATCAGACCGCGCGGTCCGAGCACCTTTCCGAGACGACCGACCTGGCCCATGAGCTCCGGGGTGGAGACCGCGGCGTCGAAGTTGGTCCAGCCATCGGCGACCTTCTGGATGAGCTCGGCGCCGCCGACCTCATCCGCACCTGCGGCGATCGCTGCCTCGGCCGCGGGGCCGGTGGCGAAGACGATGACGCGGGCGGTCTTACCGGTGCCGTGGGGCAGGATGACGGTGCCGCGCACCATCTGGTCCGCCTTGCGGGGGTCGACAGCGAGCTTCAGCGCGACCTCGACGGTCGAGTCGAACTTCGACGAGCCGGTCTCCTTCGCGAGGGCGACGGCCTCGGCCGGGGTGTAGAAACGGTCTGCCTCGATCTTCTCGGCGGCAGCCTTGTAAGCCTTGGACTTGGTAGCCATGATTATTCTCCTCAGCCCTCGACCGTGATGCCCATGGAGCGGGCGGTACCGGCGATGATCGAGATAGCGGCCTCGACGTCGTTCGCGTTCAGGTCGGCCTGCTTGGTCTCTGCGATCTGACGGACCTGGTCCTTGGTGATCTTCGCGACCTTGACGGTGTGCGGGGTCGAAGAGCCCTTCGCGACGCCTGCGGCCTTCTTGATGAGCTCCGCGGCGGGCGGGGTCTTCAGGATGAACGTGAAGCTGCGGTCCTCGTAGACGGTGATCTCGACGGGGATGACGTTGCCGCGCTGCGACTCGGTCGCGGCGTTGTACGCCTTGCAGAACTCCATGATGTTGACGCCATGCTGACCGAGCGCGGGGCCGATCGGCGGCGCCGGGTTGGCTGCACCGGCGTTGATCTGAAGCTTGATCAGGCCGGTCACCTTCTTCTTCGGTGCCATTCTCTTTCCTTTCATCGAATCGGATACCGGAGCATCCGCTTCTCCCACAGATCCGGCGTTTCCGAACCGTGGTCGTCTCTGCGCACGCCGAAGCGGCACACAAACCACACAATCCTACCTCATCCCCCGCCCCCTCCCGTCCCGCCCCACCCCGTCCCCGTC
>NZ_JRKC01000046.1:0-38809 GCF_000800925.1 Microbacterium sp. ZOR0019
CGAGACCCCCTCCTGCTGGCGTCAGCAGGAGGGGGTCTCGGCGAGGTGCGGGGGTCTCGGCGCGGTGGGCGACCGGGCAGCTCCAGGCAGCTCCAGGCAGCTCCCGGGGAGGTCCGCGTCAGACCGCGGCGGCCTCGTCACGCTTCGGCAGCACCCAACCCGCACGCGGGAAGTGGCAGGTGTATCCGTTCGGGTACTTGACCAGGTAGTCCTGGTGCTCCTCCTCAGCCTGCCAGAACGGACCGGCGGGCTCGATCGTGGTGACGGCCTTCGCCGGCCACAGACCCGAGGCGTCGACGTCGGCGATCGTGTCGCGTGCGACCGTCTCCTGCTCAGGGGTGAGCGGGAAGATCGCGGAACGGTAGCTCGACCCGATGTCGTTGCCCTGACGGTTCAGCGTCGACGGATCATGGATCTGGAAGAAGAACGCGAGGATGTCGCGGTACGTCGTCTTCGCCGGATCGAACACGATCTCCACGGCCTCCGCGTGACCGGGGTGGTTGCGGTAGGTGGCATGGTCGTTCGAGCCGCCGGTGTAGCCGACCCGGGTGTCGAGGACTCCCGGCTGGCGGCGGATCAGGTCTTCCATGCCCCAGAAGCAGCCGCCGGCGAGGACGGCCGTCTCGGTCCCGGGCGTGCGGGTGATGGTTCCGGTGTCGGTCATGACTGCTCCTCAGAAGAATCGGTGGTGGGGTGTGCGAAGAGGGGACTGTAGCGACCGTACCCCTCCTCTTCCAGCCTGTCAGCCGGGATGAAGCGCAAGGCCGCCGAGTTCATGCAGTAGCGCAGGCCGCCCTCGGCGCGGGGACCGTCGTCGAACACGTGCCCGAGGTGGCTGTCGGCGCCCGCCGAACGTGCCTCGGTGCGCGTCATCCACAGCGAGCGGTCGGTCCGCGTGGTCACCGCATCCGCATCGATCGGCTTGGTGAAGCTCGGCCATCCGGTGCCGCTGTCGAACTTGTCGGTGGACGAGAACAGAGGCTCGCCCGAGACGACGTCGACGTAGATGCCGTCGTCGTGGTTGTTCCAGTACGCGTTGCGGAACGGAGGCTCGGTCGCGTCCTGCTGGGTCACCTCGTATTGCAGGGGGCTGAGGCCGCTGACGGCCTCGGGGGTCTTGCCGTAGTCGTTCGACATGATCTGACTCCTTGTCCGACGTCGCTGGCTGCGGCGTCATAGAGGAGAACCGACGAGCGGCCCGTTTTGGTCCCGCAGCCCTGGGAACGGGCTGTGAGTTTCGGGCGTATCGATAGAGTTGCCTCCGCACCGCAACCTCTCGAGGGGAACCGCCCATGTCCGTTGGACTGCTCGCCGTCGTCGACGACATCCTGAGCGCGGCGATGAAGGCGTCGGCCAAGGCAGCCGGCGTCGTGATCGACGACGCCGCGGTCACCCCGCAGTACGTGCAAGGTCTCACACCGGCCAGGGAGTTGCCCGTCGTCGGCAAGATCGCTCTCGGGTCGCTGGCGAACAAATTCCTGATCATCATCCCGGCGGCGCTCCTGCTGACCGCGTTCGCGCCGTGGGTGCTGCCGTATCTGCTGATCCTCGGCGGGGCGTACCTGTGCTTCGAGGGCGCCGAGAAGGTGCTCGAATGGTTCGGGGTGCAGCACGGTCACGCCGATGAGGGCGCCCGCGACGAGAAGAAGCTGGTGCTCGGCGCCGTGCGCACCGACCTGATCCTCTCGACCGAGATCATGCTCATCTCTCTCGCGAGCCTCGACAAGGGGCTCGACATCTGGGCGACGCTGGCGATCCTCGCCGTGATCGCCCTCCTGATGACGGGCGTCGTCTATGGCGCGGTCGCACTGCTCGTGAAGATCGACGACATCGGCCTGAAGATGGCGAAGAACCCGGTGCAGCGCGTGCGTCACACCGGCACCAGGATCGTGCGTTCCATGCCCGCGGTGTTCCGCTTCATCAGCGTGCTGGGCACGGTCGCGATGCTCTGGGTCGGCGGTCACCTCGTGCTGGTGAACCTCGGCGAGGTGGGCTGGCACTTCCCGGTCGACGTGCTGCACGGGATCGAGCATGCGCTGGAGCCGTTCGGCGGTTTCGTGGTCTGGGTGGTCGAGACGATCGTGTCGGCCATCGCCGGCCTCGCGCTCGGGCTGGTGATCGTCGGGATCGTCCTGGGCATCGCCCGGCTCTTCGGCAAGACTCCCAACTTCCACGAGGGCGAGGCCTCCCCCGCCGACCTGCACGTCTGAGCGGTACTCCGGCATCGCCGTTGCCGTATCCTCGACGCCATGTCCGCCTCCCCGCACCCGCCGAAGCCCGGCAACGCGTCGCGCGGTGCCGACCGTTGGTTCCGCGAGCAGGGCCTCCCGACGTTCGTCCCGCTGCGCCGCTGGTTCACGGATCTGCCCCGACGCGTGGCGCCGCTGATCGCCTGGGTCGCCGTGGCTGCGTACCTCTTCCAGGACGGGATCGAGCTCGTGATCGAGTTCGCCATCGATGACGAGTACCCCGAGGTGGCCGCTTTCATGCTGCTCGTCGCACTGGTGATCTTCATGCTGGCGGCGGGTCTCGCCTGGGCCGCCTATTTCCTCGTGCGCGCCCTGTTGCGCCGCCTCCCGGTCGGCATCGGCACCGCGGCCGCACTCGTCGTGATCGCCGGGTGCCTCGCCTTCACGATCGTGACCGGCTACAGCGAACAGCCGGACGCCTCGGTCGGCCCCATCCTCCGCACGCTCCTGGTGCTCGGCCTCTGCATCCTGGTGACCGGCATGGGCGGCGGTGCCATGATCTCCTGGGCCTCCCGCCTCGCGGTGCGCAACGCATCGGCGATCGGCCACATGGCTTCGATCGCGCTGCCGGTGATCCTCATGCTCGTCGTGTTCTCCTTCTTCTCCGTCGAGGTGTGGCAGATGGCCTCGGCGATGTCCTGGGGATCGATCGCGCTGCTCACCCTCGTCGTCGCGGTGCTGGCGGGTATCGTCGTGCTGCGGGTCGCCGCCTCGGAGATCGAGGACGACGCGCAGACACCGTCGGACGAACAGCGCACGGCCCTCCTCATCGGCACGCCCGCCGAAGGACGCCCGGTCGCCCCCGGCGCTCCGCGAAGGCTGCGCGCGCCGCAGCGCATCAACATCCTGCTCGCCCTGACCGTCGCACAACTGGTGCAGGCGCTGTTCTTCGCCGGACTACTCGCCGCCCTGCTGATCGTCATCGGTGCGATCACCGTTCCCCCCGGGCTCGTCGGCCTCTGGCTCGGGCCCGGCAGCGCCACACAGCCGATGACGGTCCAGCCTCTCGAGTTCTTCGGGGCGACGCTGCCGCTCACCGTCAACCTCCTCAAGGTGGCGACGATCCTCGCGGTGATCGCGGCCCTCCCGTTCGTCTTCTCCGCCGTCAGCGAGACTCGCTACCGCGAGCGATTCTTCGACCCGATCATGGTCGACATGCGCCGCGCGATCCTCGTGCGCGATGCGATCGACACGACACCGTCGCGCTGACGGGCGTAACTGTTCGGTTGCGACGCATCCGTGGTCCTCGCATCCTGCTAGCGTCGGCGATGCGCCCCGAAGCGCCGACGCAGCATGCGCACCCGAAGCGCAGAAGAAGAGAGACCGCCCGCCGATGACAGCCGTGCGAATCAGGGATGCCGAGACCGCCGATCTCGAGACGATCACCGCGATCCACAACCACGCCGTGGTGCACACCACCGCGATCTGGAACGAAGAGGCGGTGGACCTCGAAGACCGCGCCGCCTGGCTCGCCGACCGCACCGCGCACGGCTATCCGGTCCTGGTCGCCGTCGACGATTCCGGCGTGCTGGGCTATGCGTCCTACGCGCAGTGGCGACCGCACAGCGGCTATCGGCTCACCGTCGAGCACTCGGTCTACGTTCTCGGTGGTCAGCACGGTCGCGGCATCGGCACCGCCCTGATGGCCGCACTCGTCGAACGCGCCAGAGCTGCGGGGATGCACGTGATGATCGCGGGAATCGAGAGTGCGAACGCCGCATCCATCGCCCTGCACGAACGGCTGGGCTTCGTCGAAGTCGGACGGATGCCGCAGGTCGGCGCCAAGTTCGGGCGCTGGCTCGATCTGAGCATGCTCCAGCTCGTCCTCGACGATCGCCCCGATCCTGACGCAGGACCCTGACGATGAACCTGCTGCAGTGGTTCGTCGAGGCGTTCAACTCCCAGTGGGTGTTGCCGGGTGGGCAGACGCTCCTCGTCCGCGAGGTCGTGGGCAACGCCTTCGGCCTCGCGAGCGCCCTCGGCGGCATGCGCCGCAAGGTGTGGGCCTGGCCGGTCGGCATCATCGGCAACCTGCTCCTGCTCACGGTCTTCCTGGGCTCCGCCCTGAGCCCTGACCCCTCGCTGCCGCACCTGCTGGGGCAGGCCGGACGGCAGATCATGTTCATCGCCGTGGCCGTCTACGGCTGGATCCGCTGGCGGAATCTCGACGGCGGCCGCGTGGTGCCGCGCTGGGCGCCGACGAGCGCGCGCATCGGCATGGTCCTGGTGATGATCATCGGCACCGTCGCCCTGACCCCGCTGTTCCGGTTGCTCGGATCGTGGGAGCCGGTCTGGGCCGATGCCTGGACCTTCGTCGGTTCCCTGCTCGCCACCTACGGCATGGCCAAGGGCTGGACCGAGTTCTGGCTGGTCTGGATCGCCGTCGACGTGGTCGGGGTACCACTGCTGTTCAGCTCCGGCTACTACGCGACCGGCTTCATGTACGTGTTCTACGGCGTCTTCACCGCGATCGGCTTCGTGATCTGGTGGCGGGCTCAGCGCACCGCCGCGCATCCGATCGAGATCCTGCCGCCCGACCCGAGTCCTCGACGGCCGGAGGACGAGCTCGCCTAAGTGCTTCGTCGAGCACCCCGCGGAGTCACGGACGAACGGCGTTCGGCTCCCTGTCGCCGTCGCGCGGGCGCTTCCATCGGTCGGCAAGTGCCGCGAGCCACGCGCCGCCGATGCCCAGGACGATCACTGCGGCGATCTTCGCCAGCGTGAACGATCCGGAGGTGACCGAACTGTCGATGAGCGCCCTGCTGATGATCGGGGGGATGAAGACGACCAGCATCACGGCGTAGGTGGCAAAGCTCCGTGCGCGCACGATGAGCCACCCTCCGAGGCCGACCAGCAGACTGACCAACCCTTGATCGAGCAGGAAGACCCACAGACCGGCAGGTTCGACGACGTTCCCGACTCCGCGTTCGATCCCGATCGTCGCCCAGAGGAAGAGGACCACGCAGGTGAGCGTGACGGCCGCCAGCCGGCGTGCCGAGGAGGTCGGGAAGATCCAGAACGCGGTGACGAAGAGGCCGAGCGTGAGCAGGAACTCGAAGAGGTCGACAGCAGGGATGTCGGTGCCGAGGACACCGGCATAGTTCGTCGCTTGCACGAAGGCGCTGTAGTCGGTGGAGACGCTGAGATAGCCGGCGAACAGCACCCCCACGAGGGCGGCCCCGTAGCGCGCGTTCGCGTCGAACTCCAGAACTGCGGGCATGGCTCGACCATAGCGAAACCCTTGCGGTCACGCCCGGAGATGGAGTGGAATCGATCAACGAGATGTAAGGAGTCGGCCCCATGACGCCCTCGCCCGACGACGTGAGCGCCGCCGCAGAGTCGGTGAGACCTTCGCGGCGTGACTTCTTCCGTCGCGCGGGGATCGGTATCGCGGGTGCAGCGATGGGCGCATCCGCTGGCGCCGCCGTCACTGCGGCAGCGACCGCGAATCCACCGGAGTTCTCGCCGCTGCCGCTGCGATCCGCTCCAGGTTTCGATCACGTCGTCGTGATCATGTTCGAGAACCGCAGCTTCGACAACATGCTCGGACACCTGTACAGCAGCGAGGAGAAGACCCGCGCCGAGTTCGACGGGATCCCGCAGGGCTCTTACTCGAACGAGGGCCTGGACGGGGAAGACGTCGCCGCCCACCTCTACGAGGGGTCCACCGATGCGATCATGCAGTCCCCCCAACCAGACCCGGGTGAGCATTACCCGCACGTGAACACGCAACTCTTCGGCATCGTCGACCCCGAATCAAATGCGGACATCCGCGCGAACGGCCTGATTCCGCCGTTCAACACGCCCCCCGTCGGCGCTCTCGCCACGAATAGCGGTTTCGTACGGGACTACTGCATCAACTTCGAGAATGAGAAGGGCCGTCGCCCTCGCCCGGACGAGTATGCCGTGGTCATGGGCGGGTTCAGCCCCGCGATGATGCCCGTCCTCTCGACACTTGCTCGAGAGTTCGCCGTCTACGATGCGTGGCACGCGGCGGTGCCCTCGCAGACGTTCTGCAATCGGCTCTTCTTCCATGCATCGACATCGCACGGCTACGTCACGAATCACGGCGGCGATGGATACGAGAAGTGGCTCGACGGCCCCCCTGCCCCGACGATCTTCAATCGGATGCAGGATGCAGGGATACCCTGGCGCGTCTACTACGACAGATCGCAGCTCGTGTCCCTCACGGGCCTGTTGCATGCACCGGTTCTGCAGCCCTATTGGAAGACGAACTTTCGCGACATGGAGCAGTTCCACGAGGACGTGCGCAACGGTGATCTGCCGGCATACAGCTTCATCGAACCCCGCATGGTCTTCAACCACAACGACATGCATCCACCGTGGGGCGAGACGGTCCGCGAGAGTGAAGTCGACGAGGCCGGCGAGAAGGTGCCGGTGTACAACAGCGCTCTTTCCGATGTCAGAGCTGGCGATCGGCTCCTGCAGGAGATCTATGACTCGATTCGGACGAGCGCTTCCGAGAACGGCTCCAACGCGCTGAACACCGCGCTGGTGGTCACTTTCGATGAGCACGGGGGAACTTTCGATCACGTGCCACCACCGGGTGCGACGCCCCCGGACCGAACAGGGCCAGGCGAGATGGGGTTCGGCTTCGATCGGCTCGGGCTGCGCGTGCCGGCGCTCGTGGTCAGTGCGTACACGGCGGCGGGAACGGTGATCCATGACGAGATGCACCACGGATCGATCATCAACACCCTCTGCCGCCAGCATGGTCTGCCACCGCTGACGATGCGCGATCAGACCGCGAATCCCATCTTCAACGCGATCAACCTGACCGAGCCGCGGCAGCCGTATACGTGGCCCGCACCGAAGGCTCTGTATGCCGGGCGAAACCCCGAAGAAGATGATGCGATGGCAGCCGCGACAACACACAAGCACCGCCCGCTGACCGCTCCCGCGATCGGGCTGTCGGGTCTGTTGCTGGCTCGCTATAGCCCTGGAGCGAAAGCTCCGTCGACCTACGCAGAGGCGTACCGCGACATCAACAGGTTCGGGAAGGGCCTTTTCGGCGTCGGCGACTGAGGTCGGTCAGCGCCGCCTGAGAGGGACGAATGTCCACGCGATTCCCTCCGATCACGGATGGGACGTCAGCGGAAGAATCTGTTCGCGCGAGCCGTGTAGAGCAGGACGATCCCGACCAGAGCGAGCACGACGGTGATGAGCGAGCCGACCAGGACGTTCGCGTCCTGATGGACGACCGCCTGGAGCACCGCGCCGACGATACTGAGGACAAGAGACACGGTGACGATCACCCGAGCGATGTTCCGTCCCCCGAACAACCCGAAGCTCACGAGAAGTGTGACGAACCCGATCACCAGCGCGAACCACGTCGAGGGGATCGAGACAGAGGATACGGCGAGCACCCCCGCGAGGAGGAGGATGCTGAGAACGATCTGGAGCACCGCGGAGATCCATGCGAGGACAGCGACGAAGGTCACTCCGCCGGGACGCGAAATGTCAGCCATGATCTCCTACTCTCCGAGTTCTTTGAGGAAGTCTTTGAGACCGAGACCACCGATGTTCTGAGCCTCGAATTCGAGGACGTTCCCTGTGGTGTCATCGGTGAGTTCGATCACCTTCACCGTGCCGCTCTGGCGCGTGTGGACGGTCAAGTCGGCGCGGTCGATATGTGCAACGAGGGCGAGGTCCTTCCATCCGCCGACGACTCCTGTGCGACGTCGGCCGAGCACATACAGCCTGGTCGGCGAAACGGCCAGGACGATCGACGGGTAGCTGCCCATCGACGCACTGTGGGCGCGCTGCGCGAGCATGCCGCCCGCCACACCCCACGCCGTTTGGTTATCGCCACCGAAGCCGACTCCCAGTGCGGCCCCGATCACTCCTGACTTCGTGGACCCCCGTGGCATCACCACGGCGACATCGATCACCTCATCGTCGGCGAGAACTACTTGCACGCCTTCGCGAGCGTGTTCTTCTCTGGACATGTCCACCTCTCTCCGGTCGTGTTTCAGGACAATACTGATAAACACGGCAGGTGTCGATAGCCTGAGAGAAATAGTGCGCATCGATCTCGTCTGTCGACGAGATACCGTGCTACGACGGCCGGAAGGACGCCACCTCGGCGAACAGCGAAGAGAGACGTTCGCTGTGCGTCTCGATCCCCGCAGCAACAGCGGCGACAGCATCCCGTCCCGACTGCGTCGACTCGAGGACGACGGCGCGCCTGTCCCCGGGGATGGATCCCCGGGATCGCCGGATGAATCCCTTCGCGAGAAGTTGATCCGCGATGTAGGACCTTCCCGCGGGTGTCACCTCGAGCGCAGGTCCCAGGGCAGAGAGCCGGACACCACCTGGCGTGGAAGCGATCAGGACGAGCCCGGCGCGTTGCCTCGCCGCGAGCCTACCCTTCATCGCAGCCGCCGGCATGTGGTGGACGAGCGCAGCGCCCGCTTCGCACACGCGCCTGAGCAGGTCGAGAACATCTGTCGACGCGGCCTTCTCGATCCCCGCTGCCGGTGGACCGAGTCCGCTACTGATGCTCCGGGCAATCGATCCGCTGTCACGGAAGAGCTCAGTGATCTGCGCTCGGAGCTCGTCAGATCTCGTTTGTCCGTGCGCCGTCAGAAACACTTCGATCACACGCGCATCCCGAACCGAGCGTCGCGTACCGATCACTCCGTCCGCTTGCAGCCTGAGCACCAGTCGCGACACTTTTCGTCGACCGAGTCCGCTGGTTTCCGCAAGCCTCCGCGTGGTGACGACGCGCTCCGCAGACAGCGTGATGATCGCGAGCATCTCCTCGATCTCCGCCCATCGCGTCCCGAACACCCCGTCGATGGTTCGTGTGATCTGGTCGTTGAATTGCCCCAGAAGCTGCATAGCCTGAGCGCGCGCCGCCGCGTCCACCGTCGACCGCCCTTCCCCATTCATCCCATCGTTCGTCGGTTGCTCCGCACCGACCGCGTCTGACCGCCGTCGGGGTCGGACGTGAGCCACAGCGACCTGCGAGCCTTTTCCCGTACCTTCGGACAAGCCGCGAGCGCGGGCGGTGCGACTGCAGAGTATTCTCCCATCGCCGCCGGTCCGATCCTCGTCTGATCAGCGGGGCGAGGATGGCGCGTCAGTGCCGCACGCGAGCGAGGAACTCCGCAGTCGCGGCCTCCTGCGGGGCGTCGAACACCTGCGACGGCGGCCCCTGCTCGACGACGACGCCGTGCTCGAGGAACACGATGCGGTCGGCGACCTCGCGGGCGAACGACATCTCGTGCGTCGCCATCACGATCGTCGCCCCCTGACGCTTCAGCTCCCGCACCAGGTCGAGCACCTCACCCACCAGCTGCGGGTCGAGCGCACTCGTGATCTCGTCGAGCAACAGCACCTCGGGCTGCGTGAGCACCGCGCGCACGATCGCCACCCGCTGCTGCTGGCCACCGGAGAGCCGGTCGGGGTATTCGTCGGCCTTGGCACCGAGTCCGAGCGTCTCCAGGAGCGCGCGCGCCTTGGCACGGGCTTCCGCCTTGCGCATGCCGTGCACCCGGACGGCGGCGAGCGTGACGTTGTCGAGCACGGTCAAGTGCGGGAAGAGGTTGAAGTGCTGGAAGACGACACCGATCCGCGCCCGCACCCCGTCGGCGTCCACGCGCGGGTCGGTGATGTCCTCGCCGACGAGGAAGATCTGGCCGTCGTCGATGTTCTCGATGAGGTTCATCGTCTTGAGCAGGGTGGACTTGCCGGAGCCGGATGCGCCGATCAGAACGACCACCTCGTGTGTGCCCACCGACAGGTCGATGCCGCGCAGCACGTCATGATCGCCGAAGCGCTTGCGCACACCCCTGGCCTCGATCACCGGGACACTCATACGACTCCTCCGGCCTGCTCGCGCTTGTTCATCCGAGCGGTCACGATGTCGGTCAGGCGGATCATGGGCCAACTGAGGATGATGAACATGAGCCCTGCGACGAGGTAGGGCGTGTAGTTGTAGGTCTCGGCGACCATCAGCTGGGCGGCGCGGACGGCGTCGACGGCACCGAGGACCGAGATCAGACCCACGTCCTTCTGCATCGACACGAAGTCGTTCATCAGCGCCGGGACGACCTTGCGGACGCCCTGCGGGATCACGACGATGCGGAGGGTCTGCCCGTGCGTCAGCCCGAGCGATCGTGCGGCGATGCGCTGAGAGGGGTGCACCGCCTCCATCCCTGCGCGGAGCACCTCCGCGACATACGCCGAGTAGGTGAGGACCAGGGCGATCGTGCCCCAGAACATCGCGGGCATGCGCGGGAAGATCATCAGTGCCGGGATGCCGAAGCCGACCAGGTACAGCACGATCAGCAGCGGGATGCCGCGGAAGAAGTCGGTGTACGCGGCGGCGAGCGCGCGCAGCGGGAAGAACACCGGTCCGCGCAACGAGCGCATCGTCGCCAGGAGGGTGCCGAAGATCGCGACGCAGACCACCGCGATCGCGAGCACCAGGAGGTTGACGAGCAGGCCCTGGAAGATCGGCCCGATGCTCTCCAGTGCGACCTGCGGGTCGAAGAACGTCTGACTGACGACCGCCCAGCCGGGGGTGTTGACCACGACGAGGAGCAGCACCGTCACGAGGACGATGCTGCTGAGGAGCGCGATCAGGACGGAACGCGTGGTCGCCCGTCGCCGCAGAACGCGGCGTGACAGCTCGAGTTCGCTCGGCTGCCACTCCGCGTCGACGGAGGTCGAGGTCATTTCAGGACGGGGACGTCGACGGCGTCGCTGAGCCACTTCTGCTGCAGCTCGTCGAGCGTGCCGTTCTCGCGCAGGGCGTCGACCGCCTCGGTGACATCCGCCGTGAGTGCGGATCCCTTGGGCAGCACGATGCCGAAGTCGTCGCCGCCGTTCGCGTCGGCGAACTGGCCGGTGACGACACCGTCGTCGAGCTGAGCGCCCACGACGTAGAAGGCGCCGGGGAGGTCGGTGATCATCGCGTCGATCTGGCCGCCCTTGAGCGCGAGCACGACGTCGTCGACCGAGTTGAAGACGCTGAGGTTCGCCTCGCCGAGCTGCTCCTTGGCCACCGTGTAGCTGGTGGTGCCGCTCGCGACGCCGACCGTCGTGGCCTTGAGCTCGTCGATGGTCGTCGCGGAGGCCGCGGGCGAACCGCCGACCGCGACGACCGCCTGCGTGGTCGTGTAGTACGGCGAGGAGAAGTCCACGGCCTTCTTGCGGTCGTCCGTGATGGAGAACTGCTGGAGGTTGATGTCCCAGTCCTTCGGACCCGGAGCGATGGCGCCGTCGAAGGTCGTGCGGACCCAGACGATGTCATCCGCCGCGAAGCCGAGCTGCTCGGCCACAGCGTTCGCGACCGCGCCCTCGAAGCCCTCACCGTTGGAGGGGTCGTCGTCGACGAACCACGGCTCGTAGTTCGGCTCTCCGGTGGCGATCGTGAGCTTGCCCTCGGTCACGGTCTGCAGACCGGAGTCGCCACCGTCGCCGGTGTCGGCGGACGGAGAGGCACAGGCGGCGAGAGTGACGGCGAGGACGGTGGCAGCAGCGGCGGCTGCGGCACGGCGGAGGGAGGGAGCGAAGGGCACGATGACTCCAGTGCGAGGAAGGGTGAGGAGGAAGCTGCGAGGCAGGACGGGTCTGCCCTTACAGAGTAGGCGATGCGGCGAGTCGCCAATCCGCGAAATCGAAACCTGGGGACACGAAACACGAGACGAGGACTTCCTCGGCACCCAGGGGACGCGCTGCCTGCCAGACGCCGGCGGGCACCAGTACCTGCGCCGCGTCGTCGGGACCGAGCACGATCGCGGTGGCTTCGCCCGGCTCTGCCGCATCTCCGCCGAGACGGAGCTCGAGTCGGCCGGGACCGTGCCACAGCCACAGCTCGTCGCTGGTAACGACGTGCCATTCACTGCGCTCGGAAGGCCGCAGCAGGTAGTGGATGCACGTCGCCGCGGGTCGCGGGCCGTTCGGGGTCTCGACCGGAAGCGGACTCGTCCACGTGCGGCGGAACCATCCGCCCTCGGGATGCGGCGCGAGGTCGAGGCGCTCGGCGGTCGTGGGGCGCTGTGTCACGCGACACCTCCGGGTTCGGATGCGGGTACGGTCACGGGGCGACCGCCGGACGGTCGAAGCTGTCGATCGCGTAGCGGACCTCGCCCGACACCACGGTCGCGGCGGTGCGGCCGGCGCCGTGGTCGACGAGTTCCGCGACGGCATCCGGTCCGGCCGGCACGTCGAAGAAGGTGAGGTCGGCGAGCGCACCCACGGCGAGGTAGCCGGTGCGGTCCGGGCCGACGTCGATGCCCATCGCGTGGGCGCCGCCGAGGGTGGCCGCGCCGAGCAGGCGTGCAGGGAGATCACGGTCGGTGTATCCCTGCGACCGGGCGATGCGGGCGAGTTCGGCCACATCGGCGAGCACGTCGAGCGAGGGGCTCGACGACAGCGAGTCGGTCCCCACCGCGATCGGGCTACCCTCACGCAGGTACGCGGCGATCGGGGGCTCCTCGAGTCCGATGACGGCATTGGACCTCGGGCACAGGGCCACCGTCGTGCGGCGCTCGCGCAGGATCGCACGATCCCTGGCGCTCATGTACACACCGTGCGCGATGTGGCAGTCGGGTCCGAGCACGCCGAGCTGGTCGACGAACTCGGTCGCGCTGGTGCCGAATCCGGCCTTGCGCAGCTCCTGGAAGCTGGCGAGCCCGGCGGTGTGCCACGCCTGCGGATGCTCGTGCGCGAACTCTCTCTCGAATGCGGCCTCACCCAGATGGATGTGGATGCGCCCGCCGCGCTCGCGCACGATGTCGGGGATCTCCAGGAGCGGCTCGATGTCCAGTGAGTACGGGGCGTGTGGCGACAGGCCGGTCCCGGGCGGGGTCGGCAGCGCGTCCAGCGCCTGCTCGACCTGCGCACGTCCGGTGCGCGCCCAGTCGGCATTGGTCCAGCTCATCACCTCCCAGTAGGTGATCCCATGCAGCCCCGCGTCGTGCAGAGCGGTCGCCGCCGACCGGTCGGTCACCACGTCGGCGAGCGCCGTCGTGCCGGCACGCAATGCCTGCTGCGCTCCCTCAGCGGCATCGACGGCCCAGTCGCGTCCGCCTTCGTACACGGGGTCGAACGCGCGCACCCAGTCTTCGAAGCCGTCGTACTGCCCGCTTCCGACCGAGGCCATGCCGGTGTACTGCAGATGGGTGTGCGCGTTCACGAGGCCGGGGGTCAGGACACCCGGCCAGTGCACCTCGTCGGCGTCGATGCCGCGCTCCGCGAGGGAATGCAGCACCCAGGCGCGCTCCCCCACGTGCATGATCCGGCCTTCCCGCACAGCGACCGCCCCATCGACGATCGGCGGCGCGGTGATCGGCACCACGAGTCCTGCTGAATAGACCGTGACGGCACTCATGCGGACTCTCCTCGGAACCGTGGCGAGCGCCACTCCCGCTGCGCTTGGACCTGCGCCGGGCTGCGCTGGTCGATGCGCTCACCACGGGCTGCGAGTGCAGCGGCTCCGATCGTGGTGTCGGCCTCGGACGCGAGTGGATGCACCCCGGGCGGCAGGTCATGCGCGAGCAGGTGCCCGACGGCGAAGAGCTGCACCGAGAACGACAGATCCATGATCTCGATGGGGTTGCCCTCACCGGCGGACAGGTTCACACAGCCTGCCCGGGCGATCACGAGTGCTCCGTCAACGGCGCGTTCGACGGCACTCGAGGCCCGGCCGTTCTCCCCCGTGTACGGTCGCAGCATGGCAGGGTCGAGGTCGACCTCGTGCGGAACCCCCCCGGCGACCGCGACGATCGCCGCAGCGCGCAGCACCTCGGCGTCGATCGTGTGCGGGGCCCCGGTGGCCGAGACGACGAGCGCGCCCGGAGCGAGGTCGCGCAGGCGGCCGATACGGAATCCGTCGTGGGCGGCGCGCAACGCGCGGACGGGGTCGGTCTCGGTGACGGCGACGTCGACCCCGAGGGCGCGCAGGTGCGCCGCGACGCCTTCGCCGACGGGGCCGTAGCCGACGACGACGGCCGGCTGGTCGCGGAGGTCGATCCCGACGGCGTCCAGCGCATCGGCGATCGCGAACACGCACGACTGACCGGTGCCGTACCGGTTGTCGAAGGAGGTCTTGGTCAGGGCATCGTTGACCGCGATGACCGGGATCTCGAGCACTCCTTCGCTCTCCATGAGCCGCAGGGGGGTGAGTCCGCTCGTGGTCTCCTCCGCCGCTCCTCGCAGGTCGGCGGCGAAGCCTTCCTCGTGCGCCAGGCGGATCAGGTGCGAGCCGTCGTCGAGCAGCAGGTCGAAGCCGCGGCGCAGGAAGGCCACGGCGGCAGCGCGTTCGGCGGCACCCGAAAGGGCCGGGTCTCCGTCGACCGGGATCCCGCGCCTGCGCAGCACATCGGCGACCTCGACGTCGATCTCGTCGGGGTGGGCGTAGACGGCCACCGTGGCTCCGGCGTCCCGTAGCAGCAGGGCGAGCTGGGCGGTCTTCGGCTCGAGCACCATCGAGATGCCGATCCGGAGGCTTCTCACCGTGCCGGCGTCGCGCAGGCGCGTGGCGAGAGCAGTGGCGACCGACATGTGCCGTCCGGCCGCGTCCACGCGGTCCTCGGCGGTCTCCCGTGCCGGCAGGGGCCGGCCGTCGAACAGGATTTCGCAGGGTTCCCCCGGCGCGAAGGTGACGCCGCCGTCTCCGAGGCGCGCACCGAGGGCGGGGAGGAGGGATCGCAGCGCATCGGCCACCGGACCCGCCCCGACGACCGAGAAGTCCCGACCGGACACGAGCAGGTTGGTCTCACGGGCGAATCGGCGCACCAGACGCTGGGCGGTCGAGATGTCGTCGGTCACCAGTCAAGGGTAGAGCCCGCGGAGGAGAGCGCATGCCAGAGGGGCCGGTCCTGCGGACCGGAATGTGTCCGTGCGTGTCGGACGCCCTGGATTCGCACACGCCGTTCGCCTTTCATGGGTGCATGACACGTCAGATCCGCTTCAACGCCTTCGACATGAACTGCGTCGCCCACCAGTCGTCCGGGCTGTGGCGGCATCCCGACGACCGGTCGCGGCAGTACAACACCCTCTCGTACTGGACCGACCTCGCGAAGCTCTTGGAGAGCGCGACGTTCGACGGCATCTTCATCGCAGACGTGCTCGGGACCTACGACGTCTACGGCGGCACGAACGAGGCCGCGATCCGCAACGGCGCCCAGGTGCCGGTGAACGACCCGATCCTGCTGGTGAGCGCGATGGCCGCCGTCACCGAGAACCTGGGATTCGGCATCACCGCCGGCACCGCCTTCGAGCACCCCTACCCCTTCGCGCGCCGGCTGAGCACACTCGACCACCTCACACAGGGCCGCGTGGGGTGGAACGTCGTGACCGGATACCTGCCCAGCGCCGCGCGGAACATGGGCCAGGAGGACCAGCTCGCGCACGACGACCGCTACGACCATGCGGACGAGTACGTCGAGGTGCTCTACAAGCTCTGGGAGGGGTCGTGGGAGGACGACGCGGTGATCGAGGACCGCGAGCGCGGCATCTTCACCGACCCGGCCAAGGTGCACCCGATCGGGCATGACGGCAAGCACTTCAGCGTGCCGGGCATCCACATCTCCGAGCCGTCACCGCAGCGCACGCCGGTGATCTACCAGGCCGGCGCCAGTCCGCGCGGAGTGAAGTTCGCGGCCGAGAACGCCGAGGCCATCTTCGTCGCCGCCCCCTCGAAGGAGGTGCTCGCCGGCACCGTGAAGCGCATCCGCGATGCCCTCGAAGCGGCGGGCCGCGACCGGTACGACGCCCGCATCTACACGTTGCTCACCGTGATCACCGCCGCCACCGGCGAAGAGGCGACCGCGAAGCACGCCGAGTACCTCTCCTACGCGAGCCCCGAGGGTGCGCTCACGTTCATGTCGGGATGGATGGGCGTGGACCTGTCGCAGTACGCCGAGGACGAGCCGGTCGGGAACGTCGAGTCCAACGCGATCCAGTCGGTGCTGCAGCACCTGAAGGAGGAGGCCGACCTCGGCCGCGAATGGACCGTCGGGGACTTCGGGCGACACAACGCGATCGGCGGCCTCGGCCCCACGATCGTCGGGTCCGGCGTCGAGATCGCCGACGAACTGCAGTCCTGGGTGGACGAGACCGACATCGACGGCTTCAACCTCGCCTACGCGGTCACCCCCGGCACGTGGCAGGACATCATCGAGCACGTGATCCCGGTGCTGCGCGAACGCGGCGCCTACCCGGAGGAGTACGCGCCGGGCACCCTCCGCAACAAGCTGCACGGTCGCGGCGACCGGGTGCAGGACACGCACCGTGCCGCGAAGTACCGGGTCGGGGAGTTCGCCCGGGCCTGACGCGGAGGCTCACGGGCAGGAGTGCGTCAGTCGTCGCTGCGGCTGAAGATCCCGCGGAGCACGAGGAAGACCACCACGGCGACGACCGCGACGATCGCGAGCTTGAAGATGAACGCGAGGACCGAGAACAACGCGCTCACGATCCACCACGCGATCACGACGGCGAGGATGACGCCGAGGATGGTCCAGATGTTCTTCGTCATGTCTCCAGCCTACGGAGTCGAACCTGGGCGGACGAGCAGGTCGTGCAGGTGCCCCGCAGCGGCGAGGAGCGCGACGCTGCGTCGGGTGCTCTCCTAATCCTTTCGAATCGCGCAACTGGTCGCATCTGGCGCCGAAATCGAACCATTTGCGCGATTCGAAAGGATCAGGGAAGGCCGCTTCAGCCGCGATTCAGCGTCGACGGGCCACACTGGAGGAATGCGGATCCTGGTGGTGGACGACGAGGTGCGTCTGGCCGAGGGTGTGCGCCGTGGCCTGGAGGCCGAGGGGTTCGCCGTCGACGTCGCGCACAACGGTGTCGACGGGCTCTGGCGTGCGCGGGAGACCCGGTACGACGCGATCGTGCTCGACCTCATGATGCCGGGTATGAGCGGGTGGAAGGTGTGCGAGGCGCTACGCGCCGAAGAGAACTGGACGCCCGTCCTGATGCTCACCGCGAAGGACGGCGAGTGGGATCAGGTCGAAGCGCTCGAGACCGGGGCCGACGACTACGTCACCAAGCCGTTCTCCTTCGCGATCCTCGTCGCACGCCTGCGCGCCCTCGTCCGGCGCGGTGCCGTCGCGCGCCCGGCGATCCTCGAGGCCGGGGACCTGCGCCTCGACCCCGCCGCGCATCGTGTCTGGCGAGGCGACACCCCGGTGGCACTGACTGCGCGGGAGTTCTCCGTGCTCGAATACCTCCTGCGTCACCGCGGCCAGGTGCTGTCGAAACGTGCCCTCATCGAGGGGGTCTGGGATGACGACTTCGACGGGGACCCGAACATCGTCGAGGTGTACGTGGGGCATCTGCGCCGCAAGCTCGACAAACCGTTCGGACGCGAGGCGATCGAGACCATCCGCGGTGCGGGGTACCGGTTGGCGGCCGACGGTGGCTAGCCGCAGTTGGCGCTCCGTGCGCGGCAGGACCACGCTCGGAGCCACGGTGGTCGTGGCCGTCGCCCTACTCATCGGCTCCTTCTCCTTTTACGGTGTCCTGCGCAGCAGCATGCACGAGAACACCGTGCGCGCCGCGGAGCAGCGTCTCGAGCAGCTCTCCGACCGTACGGGCGGACCGGGCGGCCGGGGCATCGACGCTCTCGACGATGAGATCCTGCAGCTCATCGGACCGGATGGCTCCGTCCGCGCCGCGAGCGAGGACGCCCGCGAGAAGCTGGGCTCCACACCGCTTCCCCTCGACGATGACCCGCAGACGACGACGGTCGACGGTGACCCGGTGCTCGTCGTCTCGGAAGAGCTCGACGATGACCGGACGCTCGTGCTCGCCGTCGCGATCGACGACGACGCCGAGACCCTCGCGACGGTGGCGACCTTGCTGGCGATCGCCGTCCCCCTCCTGCTGCTGCTCGTCGCGGTGACCACGTGGCTCGTCGTCGGTCGCGCGCTGCGTCCGGTCGAACGCATCCGTGAAGAAGTGGACGGCATCACCGCCGAGCGCCTCCACCAGCGCGTGCCGGTGCCCGAGACGGCCGATGAGATCGCGGCACTCGCGACGACCATGAACGGCATGCTCGATCGCCTCGATGCCGCCGCCACCGCACAACGACGCTTCGTGTCCGATGCTTCCCATGAGCTGCGTTCGCCGCTCGCGACCATCCGCCAGCACGCCGAGCTCGCGCAAGCCCACCCGGAGGTGACGAGCATCGGCGAACTGGCCGAGGTGGTGTCGGAGGAGGGACTCCGGCTGCAGGGCATCGTCGAGTCACTGCTGCTCCTGGCGCGTCTCGACGAGGGGGCGAGCACACGCGGCGAAGCGGTCGACCTCGATGACATCGCGCTGGGCGAGGTGCGCCGATTGCGCGCGGCGGGACTCGACGTCGACGGCTCGGGGATCGCCGCGGCCCGGGTGCACGCGGACCCCCGTCTCCTGGGCCAACTGGTGCGGAACCTCGCGGACAACGCCGTCCGCCACAGTCGCGGCCGAGTCGCCATCGGTGTCGTCCCCGCGGACGGGCACGTGTTCGTGATGGTCGAAGACGATGGCGCCGGGGTCCCCCTCGAGGAGCGGGAGCGGATCTTCGAACGTTTCGTCCGGCTCGACGAAGCGCGCAGCCGAGACGCCGGCGGGAGCGGTCTGGGGCTTGCGATCGCCCGCGGCATCGCCGTCTCCGCCGGTGGGACGCTGATGGTCGACGACTCGCGCTGGAGCGGCGCCCGCTTCGTGCTCGCACTGCCCGTCGCGCCCTGAACGCCCGGGGTGGTCGATCCTGAAGAGGTCTTCAGGTCGCTTCAGGATGGCTTCAGCGACTCCGGGGGACCATCGGGTCATGGATGACAAGACCCCCACCCCCGACCAGACACCCGAGAGCACCCCGGATGCGCAGACCGTTCCGGTGTCCCCGGCTCCGGAGTCCGCCGCTCCGACCGTCGGCGACGGGCAGCACCCGACGTTCCCCGCAGCCGATCCGGTCGCCGCTCCGGCGACATCCGCTCCCAGGTCGGGCCGCACACGCGCACTGCTCATCGGGGGCGGCATCGCGGCAGCCGTCGTCCTCGCAGGCGGCGGTATCGCCGTCGGCGCCGCGATCAGTGATGAGTTCGACGACGATCACCGCCCCTCGATCTCCGACGACCGTCGCCACGATGACAGCCACCACGACGACGGTCGCCATGAGGAGCACCGCGGCGAGCGCGACGACGCACGGATGAACGACCGGGGTCCCGCGACCGGTATCGGCGCGTCTTCGGCCGATGAGCTGATCGACGTCGCGGATGCCGCGCGCGGCGCCGCCGAGGGCGAGGTCACATCGATCGACGCGAAGCGCGACGGGACCTGGGAGGTGCAGTTGACGGCCTCCGACGGCAGTGAGAGCGAGGTGCGAGTCACCGAAGACCTCGCCGCATCCGTCATCGCGACCGACGCCGCGGACGGCGACGACACCGGGCCCACGCTCACTCTCGACGACGCCACCATCCGCGCCCTCGTCGCCGCAGCCTTCGAGGAGGCCGAGGGCACGATCACGGATCTCGACGTCGATGGGGATGACACCAGCCCCTATGACGCCTCGGTCCTCACCTCCGACAATCGCTCGGTCGACATCGACTTCAGCGCCGACTTCGCGGTCGTCGGGACCGACCTCGACTGATCGAGCCCCCTTCGAATCGCGCACATGGCTTCATCCGGTGCCCACATCGAGCCGTGTGCGCGATTCGAACGATTGCCGCACGACTAGCATTCAGGGATGACGAGTTCCGGACCGATCGACGACATCTCCATCGGCGGTGAGGTGATCCGCCTGGGGCAGTTCCTCAAGTTCGCGGGTCTCCTCGACTCCGGCGGTGACGCCAAGGAAGTGATCATCGACGGCTATGTGAGGGTCAACGGCGAGGTGGATCGCCGCCGCGGACGCCAGCTGCGCGATGGGGACCTGGTCTCGTTCGAGGGCCGCACGGTCCGCGTCCGCCCCTGACGCCTCAGACCGCGACGGCGCTGATCGACGCGTGAGGGCGTGCTCGGGTCGGCACGCGGGTCTCGCTGTCGATCACGGAGAAACCTGCCTCTTCCAGCAGCGCGGACATCCCGTCGACGCTCCAGTAGTGCGCGGTGGTCACGGCATGGGGGAACGGCTCACCGTCGGGGCCGTCGAAGAAGCCGAGGAGCAGTGCCCCTCCGTCTTCGAGAGCCGACCGCACCGCCGCCAGGAGCGACGGAAGCTCGCCCGGGCTCGCATGGATCAACGAGTACCAGGCGAGCACGCCACGGAGCGAGCCCTCCTCGAGGTCGGCCTCGGCCAACGACGCGACACGGTAAGGCACACCCGGGTATCGGGCGGTCGCGAGGGAGATGAACTCCGGCACGAGGTCGATGCCCTCCGCCGCGTGGCCTCGCGCGGCGAGGAACGCCGTCCAGTGGCCGGGACCGCACCCCGCGTCGAGGAGGCGTCCGTCGATCCCGTCCGCCCAGTTCGCGATGCGTTCGCGGTCGCCGGCATCCATCTGGTCGATGTCGCCGAAGAGTTCCGCGTACTCCCCCGCGCGGGCGGAGTAGCCCTCTCGGATGCGGCCGTCGCTCCCGGTGTTCTCCGGCATGGATGTTCGTCCCCTCACCGGGTCGTCCGGATCGTCGACACCCACGGTAGCGGGCGGCTCCGGGAACGGCGCCGACCTCGTGCCGCCCGGCCTCGGGTGGGTGGGCGACACGAACGGATCAGCTTTCGGCGTCTTCGCTGATCGCGGCGAGTCCGGCGGCAGCGCACGTCTGGTCGGCATCCCCGGAAGGCGCACCGCCCACACCGATGCCGGCGATGGAGGCGTCACCGACCTTCACGCTGACGCCTCCGGCCAGGAAGAGGGTGCCGGGAAGGTCGCGGAGGGCGTCGGCGCGAGCGACGAGGTCACTCGTGTCGGTCCCGAAGGCCGCCGCGGTGTAGGCCTTCTGTTGCGAAGCCTCGATGGTGTGCGCCGCGGCGTTGTCCCCGCGCACGAACGCCTGCAGCTGCCCGGATCGGTCGACGACCGAGACACTGACGAAGCCGAGCCCGTCGGCCTGGCACTGGGCGAGGGCGGCCTGCGCGGCGACCATCGCGGTCTCGGCCGTCAGACGTGACGGGGTGACAACGGCATCCTCGGTCACGGTGACGACTGCTGTCTCGGTGTCTGCGGGTTCTGTCGGGCCCGATTCCGTGGCGGCCGTGCATCCGGCCAGGAGGAGCAGGGCGGAAACCGCCCCGACGGCGGTGAACAGGGAACGGGGGCGGAGAGTGGTCATGGGATGGTCCTTTCGGTGGATGTGCTCTTCCATCCTTCGAGGCCGTGACTGCCGCCACATCGACCGATCAGCCAGCGCAGGATCTATCGAACGGATGATGCACTCAGCCGGGGCGCGGATAATCGTGGGAGACATGACCCCTGCGCCTTCCTCGGACTCCACGACGCGGCCCGTCGAGATGTCGACCATCGACATCGCCGTGGACGTGGCCTTCGCGGTGCTCCTGGTCGTGTGCGGGTCACGGTACGTGGTGAACCACGGCCTCGACGAGGTCGGGGTGTTCGTCCTCATCGGCGCGTCGATCTCCTGGCTCGCCTACCTCGCCGGTCGGGTCCGAGAGCCGAGCGTGGTTCGCCGGCGCGTCGGCGTGGCGGTCGCGATCGCCGCCTGGATCGTCCTGGTGGTCGCGGCTCCCAGCTTCGCGTGGTGCGCCCTCCCTCTGTTCTTCGCCGCCCGTCGCGCTTTCTCCGGAGCATGGGCCCTCGCGCTCACGGTCATGATCGTCGTGGCCGTCGGGGTGAGTCTCTACCGATGGTCGGGTTGGCTCGACATCGGAATGCTGTTCGGCCCCCTGTGCGCCGGGGGGATCCTCACGCTCGCGTACGCGGCGCTCGAACGCCTGCACGCGGCCCGCGGTGCGCTCATCACCGAGCTGGAGACGACACAGGCGCGGCTGGCATCGACCGAACGCGAGGCGGGGAGGGAAGCCGAACGACGTCGCCTCGCTGCCGAACTCCACGACACCGTGGTGCAGGGGACCGCCAGCGCCTTGCTGCTCCTCGAGGCGGAGGAGCAGCGGAACGGCGGGGCATCACCCGAGTCGATCCGTGCGCAGGACGTCCTCCGCGCCAACCTGGTCGAAACGAGGCGGGTCGTGCACGGCCTCTCGTCCACACGGCTGGCCGAACACTCCCTGGCATCGGCGTTGGCCGAGTCCGCAGCGGAACTCGGCGCGGAGTTGCACGTGATCGGCACCGATCACGCGATCTCGGAACCACAGGCGCACGCACTGCTCCGGATCGCCCAGGAAGCAATGGTGAACGCCGTCCGGCACGCGCACGCCGATCGGGTGATCGTGACCCTGACCTTCGACCAGGCCAGGATCGGGATCGACGTCGGTGACGACGGCATCGGATTCGACCCCGAAGCCGCAGGCCGCGCCGACCGCGGCTACGGCCTGCGCGCGATGCGCTGGCGCGCGACCACAGCGGGAGGCACGTTCGACGTGGAGTCTTCCCCGGGGAACGGCACGATCATCTCCGCAACCGTTCCGTCGAGCCCCCTTCCCCCGCGCACCGCGGAGCACGAGCGATGATCCGCGTGATGCTGGTCGACGACCATCCGGTGCTGAGATACGGGATGGCAGGACTGATCGACACCCAGGATGACCTGAGCGTGGTGGCGCAGACGGGAGACGTCGACGAAGTCATCCGGCTCGCAGCGACGCAGACGCCGGATGTCGTGCTGATGGACCTGGATCTCGGAGCAGAAATCTCCGGTATCGATCTCACCGCGCGCCTGAGAGCGGAGTCGCCCGGCACTCGCGTGCTGGTCTTCACCACCTACGACACCGATGCCGACATCGTGCGGGCGATCGAAGCGGGCGCCACCGGCTACTTCCTCAAGGACTCACGCCCCGCCGATCTGTTCGCCGCCATCCGTTCCGCCGCCGCCGGGATTTCCGCGCTCTCACCGACGATCGCGACCCGCCTGCTCGGACGCACACAGAAGCCGGACGAGACGCTGACCGCGCGCGAGATCGAGGTGCTCGAGCTCCTCGCGCGCGGCTACTCCAACAAAGAACTCGGACATGCGCTCTTCGTCAGTGAGGGCACGGTGAAGTCGCACCTCCACCACATCTACACGAAGCTGCGCGTCGACAATCGCGGCGCGGCTATCGCGCATGCCGTTCGGGAAGGCATCGTCCGCATCTGACCGCCGACGCGCCGTGAGCAGATGTCTATCGAACGGCTGATTCGTGCCGGCACGTCGTCGGCGAGGCTGGAAGGAGACCGCGTTTCACCCACCCGAGGAGATCCCATGCCCGCTCGCCGGCCCCACGCCGCTCTGATCATCCTCACGCTCGCCGCAGTGCCGCTCGTCGGGTGCACGCCGGAACGAGCCCCTGCGGTGTCCGTCACGCCGCACGCACCGACCGCGTCGCCGTCTGCGGATGCCTCGCCGAGCCCGTCGGCTGGTGAGGTGGCTGCCGCGACCACTGCCCTGTTCGACGCGGTCGCTCGCGACGATCATGCCGCCATCACGGAAGCGATCGACGCCGGCGCCGACCTCGAGACCCGCGACTCCTCCGGCCGCACACCGCTCGTGATCGCGACCAAGAGCAACAGCGCGGACACCGCGATCCAGCTGCTCGAGGCGGGCGCCGATCCCGATGCGAAGGACGACATCGAGGACTCCGCATTCCTCTACGCGGGCGCGGAGGGCTACGACCGGATCCTCGAGGCGACGATCCGGCACGGCGCGGATGTCACCTCGACCAATCGCTTCGGCGGAACTGCACTCATTCCGGCCAGCGAGCACGGGTATGCCGAAACCGTGCGGATCCTCCTCGCCGCGGGGGTCCCGGTCGACCACGTGAACGACCTCGGATGGACCGCCCTGCTCGAGGCCGTACTCTTCGGAGACGGCTCAGCGAGCTACGTCGAGGTCGTCGGCCTCCTCATCGAAGCGGGGGCCGACACCAGCATCGCCGACTTCCAGAGGCGCACCGCTCAGGACACCGCACGGAACCGCGGACATACCGAGATCGCAAGAATGCTGGGGTGATCTCTGCTCAGGCCCTACGACTGACGGGCGCGCTGGTATCCGATGACGCCTTGCAGGTAGGTGACGCGTTGGAAGGTGTCGAGGCGTTGTTCCGTGTTCCAGATGGGCACGTTCTCGGTGTAAGACTGGCCGTTGGGCCCCCAAATCGTCACGTTCACGAAGCCGGTGATGCGGATCTCCTTCGCGAGCAGGAAGAGCAGGCTGAGAAAGAAGACCCATATGAACAGGATCACCATCACGATCGCCCACGCGGGGGTGTGTGTTGTGGTCGCAGTCTGATCCTGCGTGGTCACGTTCACCGTGCCGGTCGGCCAGCTGCCCGACGGCGTCACCACCCACTCTTGAGAGGCGTGGATGTTGCCGATTGACACCAGGTACGGGGACGTGGCAGCGGCACCGCTGGCGGGGAGCATAGTCATGGGGAGACTGGATCGAGAGACACGCAGACAGCGGTCAACATTCGTGCGTGCGCTCACGCAAGATATTGGTGCTCAGTCAGCGTGATCGGCGGCGACGTGCGCACCCCCACAACTGGGTCTATGCGCCGTGTGCGGGCAAAACGTACTATGTCACAACAACGATGTTCAGGGCTGGACGTCCGCTCATCTCCCCCTCCCCCCATGGCCGTCCAGCCCTGGCGTGGCGCCCCATGACGACATACGCATCGCCGTGCCTGGAGTACGCAAGGTCAGGCTCGTGGTGTACGCATTGCAGGGCCTACAGCGATCGCGGGCGGCGCGGACGGTCGATTCTTGAGGCGTGCCGATACGCGTGGGGATCATCGATAGCCGGCCGGCACTGGTGCTGGGCATCACGGTCCTGGTCAATGCACAGCCCGACATGACGTTCATCGGCTCGGGACGCAGCGTTCGCGAGCTTCTGTCTGCCGGGACGACACCGGACGTGGTGCTGGTCGATCCCGCGATCGCCGATCCTCAGGCGCAGGCGGCCGCGGTGACGGCGCTGTTGTCGCGGGGAATCGGCGTCCTGCTCTTCACAGACGCGGCGCGAGCCCGATCCACCTCCGAGCATCCGGAACCCGGAGCCGTGGAGACGATACGGAAGACAGACCCGCTTCATCGAGTCATCGCGGGGATTCGTGCAGCCCAGCGGAGTCGATCCGGGGAGTCGAGCGCGGGGGTCGAGATACGGAACCCTCACTCGGCCCCCGGGGTCACCCTGTCACCCCGGGAAGCGGAGGTGTTGGAGTTGTACGCCACGGGCGCGACCGCCGCCCACGTCGCTCACGCTCTGGGCATCACGCGGAACACGGTCGTGGACCACATCAAGCGCATCCGCCTGAAATACATCGCCGCGGGACGTCCGGCGTTCACCAAGGTCGATCTCTTCCGGCGCGCAGTCGAAGACGGCCTCGTGCCCGACGAGCCGGCGTGACAGGCTTTCACTCTTCGACGATGACCGCGCCGAGCACCGTCGTGACCTCGGTCGCCGACTCCGGCAGCTCCGCCGAGATCGTCCATTCGCTCTGCTCCCCCGCTGCGAGCCCGTCCACCACCGTCACCCCGCGAGCGTAGACCGCACTGGTCGCCCGATCGACCCAGCTCACCGAGATTGCGATCGCACCGGCCTCCCCCTCCGGCATCGTCACCGTACCTTCGGCGACGACCGTCGCACCGGGCTCGGAAGTCACCTTCGTCATGATGGTCGACGCGATGACCCCCCTCCCCTCAGGGATGGCCGGAAAGCCTGTGGGGGCATCCGTGGGGGTTGCCGTCGTCGGCACCGGATCCTCAGAAGTGCATCCGGTCAGCATCCCCGTCGAGGCCAGAGTGATCACGCAGGCAAGGAGGGCACCGCTCCACACACGTCTCATGATGCCTCCTTGCGACGGGCGAGCCGGAGCACGCCTCCGGCGATCAACAGCCCGAGGGCGCTCAGCATGAGCGACCAGCTCAACACCGCTCCGGTGTCGGGGAGCTTCGGCGGGGCGGGCGAGACATCGACGGCGATGACCGCGGTCGATGTCGGCGATGAGACGGGGGCTCCTCCGAGCGTCGTTCCCGAGGCGGTCGCAGAGTTCGATAGCGGGCCGCCTGTCAGATCGAGCGCTGTCACCCGATACGTCGCCGTGCAGGTGACCGTCATACCCGGGGCGAGCGCCGACGCCTCCGCGGGGCACTGGATGGAGCTGAGGGCGCCCGAACCGTTGAAGTCGACCTCCTCGACGGTGACATCGTTCACCGTCACGTTCCCGAGATTGCTGATGTCGAAGGAGTACGTGATCAGCTGTCCACGAGCGGTGATCGAGGAGACGTCCGCCGACTTCACCAGCGCGAGCTCCGGACGCGGTGTGGCGGGGATCGTGACCTCCGAAGGTTCGGAGGTCACGGGCACACCGACCGGAGAGGTACCTGTCGCGGTCGCGGAGTTTGTCAGCGACCCGGCGTCCACATCTGCCTGCGTGAGGGTATAGGTCGTGGTGCACAGGACCTGGTCGCCGGGCGCGAGTGACGCGGCACCGGACGGACACGTCGCGTCCCCAATCGGCCCGGTTCCGGTGAACGACGCTTCCTCCACCGACAGATCGGCGATCGTCACGTTGCCGGTGTTGGTCACGACGAACGAGTATGTGATGACCTGTCCTGCCTGGTACTCATCAGGATCGCTAGGGCTCGCGGACTTCACGAGCGAAAGAGCCGGCGTCGACGCGATGGCGAGGTCAGCAGCGGAAGGCGCAGACGTCAACTCCGCGCCGAGAGGATCGAGCCCCGTCGCCGTGGCGGTGTTCGTCACCGTTCCCGCATCGACATCCTCCTGCGACACAGTGTAAGAACTCGAGCAGGTGGCCTCGGCTCCTGGGCCGAGCGGGCCGACGGGGCACACCGCCTGCGGAAGAGGATTCGTCCCGCTGAACGTGGTGTCGTCGATCGACAAGTCGGTGATCGTCACGGTGCCGGTGTTGGTCACCACGAACGAGTAGGTGACGACGTCGCCGGCCTGGCTCGCGGTCGTCGGCGTGACCGACTTGATGACGGCGAGCGACGCGACGGTGGGCAGAAGCGTATCGGTCTCCGACTCCGGCGTTGTGACGGGCGGTCCGGTCGGCGGAGTGCCTGTCACGCTCGCCGTGTTCGCGACGTACCCACCGTTGATGTCAGACTGCGTGATCTCGTAGGTGGCCGTCGCCGTGACCACGTCGGTCGGGAGCAGCACGCCCTCCTCGCCCGGCCACTCATACGTCAGCACGGAAAGGCCGGGAAGAGCATCGGCGATCGTCACGCCCACAAGGGTCACATTGCCCGTGTTGGTCGCAGTGAATGCGTAGGTGATCACGTCGCCGACCTGGGCAGGGTTCTGGATTGCCGAAGAATCCGCCGACTTCGCGAACATCATCGCGGGAGCCGCCTCAAGCGTCGTGTCGGTGTCCGCGGGAGGGGACTCGACCGGCGGCCCGGTCGGGGGCGTCCCACTCGCGAATGCCGAGTTCGCCACGTGCCCGGCATCGATGTTCGACTGCAAGAGCGAATAGGTCGCCGTCGCCGTCACGACATCCCCCGGGGCAAGAGTGCCCGGCACGCCCGGCCAGTCATACGTGAGGCTCGAGAGACCCGAGAGAGCATCGACGATCGAGACCCCCGTAAGCGTCACGTTCCCGGTGTTGGTCGCGGTGAAGCCGTAGGTGACCACATCACCCGCCTTAACGGGGTCGGAGAGAGCGGACGTATCCGCCAGCTTCGTCAGCGTCAGCGCCGGTGCAGACTCCAGCAGCGTGTCCGTCTCCGACGGCACCGAGGAGATCACAGGGCCGCTCGGCGGAGAACCCGTGGCCGTCGCCGAGTTCGCCGCATGCCCCGCATCGATGTCTGCCAACGTGATCCCGTACGTCGCCGTGGCTGTCACCGTGTCCCCCGGCTTGAGAACACCGTCGGCGCCTGGCCAGTCATACGCCAGGCTCGAGAGCCCGGGAAGCACATCGGTCACCTCCACGCCGGTCAGTGTCACGTTGCCGGTATTGGTAGCGGTGAACGTGTAGGTGATCACATCGCCGGGTTGCGCCGGATCCTGGACGGCGGAGTCGTCGGCCGTCTTGTCCAGGATCAACTGCGGGCCTGTGGTGATCGCCGTGTCGGTCTCTGCAGGCGGAGACTCGATGCCGGGACCGACCGGCGGCGTCGCGGAAGCCAACGCCGAGTTGGCGACGTGCCCCGCATCCACGTCTGCCTGGGTGATGACGTAGGTGGCCGTGGCGATGACGGCTTGTCCGGGTCCGAGATCGCCGGGAACGCCCGGCCAGTCATAGGTCAGCACCGACAGGCCCGGCAGGGGGTCGGTGATCGCCACATCGTGCAGCGTGACATTGCCCGCGTTCGTCGCCGTGAAGCGGTAGGTAACGACGTCTCCGACCCGCGGGGGGTTCTGGAAGGCCGTCGTGTCCGCAGCCTTGGCGAGCTCGATCGACGGCGCCGCGTCGGCGGGCAGGGACACACTGGACGGCGGAGAGTCGACCGTCGATCCGCTGGGGGTGGTAGCCGTCGCCGTCGCCTCGTTCGAGATCGATCCGGCATCGACATCGGCTTGAACCAGGGTGTAGGTGGCCGTGCACGTCGTCTGAGCGCCTGGAGCGAGCGACACCCCGGCGGGGCAGTCGATGGCGGAAATGGAACCGGCACCGTCGAACTGAGTCTCATCCACCTGAGGATCGGTGAGAGTGACATTGCCGGCGTTCGTCACGACGAACGAGAATGTGATGACCTGGCCGACCGTGAAGCTCGCCGCATCATTGGGCGTAGCGGACTTCACGAGAGCCACGGCCGGCGCGTCTTCGACCTGCACGCTCGCCGTCGAGGGCTCCGAGACAACGGGGCTGCCCACAGGTGGTGTCCCCGAGGCCGTGGCGGTGTTCACGATCGGCTGCCCCGCGTCGACGTCCGTCTGGGTCACGGAGTAGACGGCCGTGCAGTCGACGGTCGCTCCCGGTGCGAGCGAAGCCGCACCGGGAGGGCACACGACGGACGGTGGCGTGCCGGTCCCCGTGAAAGACGACTCATCGATGCTGATACCCGAGAGAACGATGTCGCCGGTGTTCGTCACGGAGTAGGTGTAGGTGATCGTCTGACCGGCGGTGTCCGCCGTCGCCGTGGACGCGGACTTCGTCAGCGCGACCGCCGGCGACACGAAGTCGACGGTCGAGGTTCCGGGGTCGTTGACGCCGTCACCGACGATGTTGTCGGGACCGTTGGTGAAGGATCCGCTCACCGGCGACGTCACGTCGACCGTGATCGTGCACGAACTCTGTCCCTGGAGGAGATCGCCCGTGACCGTGATGCTGGTCGCGCCACCCGGCGCATCCACGGTGCCGTTGCTGCAGGTCGTCGCCGCCGTCGAGGGAACCACAGAGAGTCCCGCGGGAAGGTTGTCGACGAAGCTCCAGCCTCCTTTGGCCCCGAGCTCGCTCGTGTTCGTGACGGTGAACGTCAGCGTCGAGCTTCCTCCGGCAAGCACCGCCGTCGGGCTGAACGACTTGTCGAGCTGAGGTGTCATGTCGAGGATGCGGATGTTGTCGATGGCGCCGTCATTGCCGCCACCCGTCCCGACGAGGTTCCGGAGAGCGAGACCCACCGAGTTCCCCGTGACGGCCACCGCCGCGTCGGTCGCGTACGAACCGACACGGATGCCACGACCGTCGACGCTGAGAACAGTCCCTCGAGGGTCGGTCCCTCCGTTGATCGGTGAACCGATCGGCGTTTCCACTCCCCCCTGGACGAAGTAGAACTGGTACTGCGGCGGGTTGGAGTTGTAGTTGTCGACCGCGCCGTCGACGCTGAAGCCGAGGTAGCGCTTGCCTTCGTGGGGCGGCAAGGTAATGGGTGTCGTGGTCGCGAACTGGACCAGGTTCGGCCCCGGGTCCGCGGCCCCACCCGATCCGTTGTCCGTATAGGCGGACAACGAGTGGTTCAGCGCCGGATTCGGGTCGCTGTTGAAGATGCCGAATGCCCGGGACAACGTCCGCAGCCGGTCCGTGATGATCCCGCAGTTGGGCGCGTTGCCGACGCTCGTCGCGTCGAGTACGACGCCGTTACAATTGATCAGCCAGGCGTTGTCCGCCTGATACTGCAGACCGCTGGCGCTCGTGTAGCTCGGAAGCAGCGTCATCGAGCCGTTCGCAACGTTCTCGAAGTCCTCTTCATAGAGGACGTTCGCCGCCTGCGGCGTGCCCGGCGATCCGGGAGCAGCGTTCGCAGGAGCGGTCGCGGCCGCGGTGAATCCGGCCACGCCCAGAAGCAGAGCCAGAGCTCCCGAGAGCGCGCGGCACCCCCAGGACGCGGTCAGTGCACCATCGCTCGCACGACCCGCAGCGAACTGCGGCCGTTTTCTCCTGATCATGCTCGAATCGTAGCCACGCACGCACCTGATATCTGCCCCTTCTTCGAACGGTTGCGTAGCCGTCATGAGATCTCTCTGTCACGCCATTCCGAGACGGCGGCACTCCCTTAGGTGGTGCAGCTGTCGTCTGCGTGTGCAACGGCTCACTCCTACGTGTGGGCCACCGTTCGCGACGGTGCGCTGAGGCGACATTTCGGTAGAGATCCTCGGTGCGATCACCGTCCCAGGCGTTATGAGCCAGCACGCTCCCCGTCTCTTTGATGAACACCCCCCGACCACGAAGCATGACCCGGAGGAAAACATGACGACGACCAGCAGGCGGGCGTCTCGCCCGCGTACCCGGAGGACTCCCGTGCTCGTCGCCGCCGGTGTCGTTGCCGGCGCAGTCGCGCTGGGACTCGCCGCGGCGGGCTCGACGATGGCGGTTCTCTCGGCGAGCCAGACCGTCCCGGGTGCCACCATCACGGCCGGAAGCCTCGGCCTCATCGTGAACGGCTCCGCCAGTGCAGCGCTCGGCGCGTATTCGGTCGTCCCGGGAACGCCGCAGGCCCGCGCCTTCACGGTGACCAACACCGGGACCACCGCGGCGGACCTGACGACGACGATCGCCGTGTCCTCCTCCGATCCGATCAAGGACAACATGCGGGCGCGCGTCACGGCCGTCGCCGACGCGGGCGCCTGCGTTCCGAACCTCACCGGCGCGCAGGGTGCGCTCCACGGATACAGCTCCTCCGGCTACGCGACGGTCGAGGCAGGGGAATCCGTGGTCGTGTGCCTCGAGCTCGCCCTTCACGACGCGACCCCGATCGCACAGGCAGGCCAGTCGGCCTCCTTCACCGCCACCGTCAGCGCAACACAGAGAGATCGATGAGATGACCACGACCGAACACCCTCGTGAACCCCGGATCGGGGGCCACACGAAGCTCGTGGCTGCCATCGGGGCCGTCGCCGCGTTCCTCGCGACCGTGGGCGCCGCTCCGGCGGTCGCCGTCTGGAGCGCGTCTGCGACTGCCACGTCGAGCGCCGCCGCCCCGACTGTGGCCATCACGCAATCCGGCTTCAACACGCTCGGCACGACCTTCACCCACAGCACCACCGATCAGCGCGGTGGGTTCACCATCACGAACACGGGTGGGGCAGCGGGTACGGCGACGCTCAGTGTCTCGGCGACCGGCGCATCCGCCGCTCAGATCTACGCCTTCGTGTGGCCTGCCGCATCCGTCGCAGCCTGCACCGCGGAGTCCATGCCCGCGAACGCCGCGCAGGGAACGTGGGCCGCATTCCCGAGCCTTCCCGGCGCACCGCTCGCCCCCGGAGCTTCAATCACCTACTGCGTGCGCTCCTGGGCCGCGGATCCGGATGCGCTCGCGACGGCGTCGGGCACCCAGAGCATGACGGCCACCGCCGCGGCGCGACTCACCACCGGATCCTGGTCCGTATCGAAGCCGTCGGCCGCGACGATGAGCACCAAGGCGTTCTACCCCCTCGCCACGATCCCGCGGGTGGCCAATCAGAACAACTGGTTCACGATCCGCTCTGTCGCCAACACGGGACAGTGTCTGGACGCGTCCGCCTCCGGTACGACCACGGGCACGGTGCTCGGGTCCTGGACCTGCGCCGCTCAATCCAATCAGCGTTTCGAGATCTACCCGACCCAGAACGGGCAGTCGGGCATCCGTCCGAAGCACGCGGCCGAACTCTCCGTCGGCCAGACCGCAGCCAAGAGCGTGCTCACCACGCCCGGATCGTCTGCATCGAGTTGGCGCATCGAACAGGTCACCGAAACCAACTACCAGGTGGTGCATGCCGATACCGGCCTGTGCCTGACCGCGGGAAGTCAGACACAGAACACGCTGACGACCTGCAGTAACGCCACCGCCCAGCAGTTCACGCTGACCAGGGATCCCCTGACCTGCTCGATCACCGGTACCTACATGTACTTCAACTTCAAGACGCCGCTGGGCAACCGCGCCTACACCGTCCAGAACAGAGTCGGCAACGGCCCCTGGACGAACGTCTACACGCAGACCACCCTCACCGCCCAGACCTACGGCCTCCCCCGCACGATGTTCCTCGTGGGTGACGGCACCCTCGACCTCCGCGTCGTGGACGCCGTCGGCAACGTGCTCTACAGCGGCATGACGGCCGTCACGACCGGCACGAACATCGCATGCGGATCCGGATTCGCCTGAGACCTGACCCGCTCGACCATCTGCCCGAAAGATCTCGTCCGGGGTGTTATGAATCCGCCTCCCCGACGTCTCTCCAATGAAGCAAGCAAGACCGAAGCTTCGACCTCCACCCCTAACAAAGGAACCCACATGAACAAGCTGGCCAAGAGCTCCATCGCCGTCACCGCCGGAATCGCCCTCCTGATGGGAGGCGCGGGAACCCTCGCTTACTGGAACGACACGATCGATGCCGGCACCACCGGTTCGATCAGCGCCGGAACCCTGACGCTCTCGAATGCGACCGCCGGCACCTGGACGGATCAGTATGGCGCGACGATCGACCTCGCGACGTTCCGCGCCGTCCCTGGTGACGTCCTCACCTACAACACCACAGTCGACGTCACGGCGATCGGTGACAACCTCACCGGCACGATCGGCATCGGTACGGCCTCCATCTCCCCCGCCACCGCGGGTGCGGCCGATACTGAACTCGCCGCTCTGCTGACCGATTCGGCGAGCTTCACGGTCAACGGCTCGGCAGTCAATTCCTTCACGGCGACGGGGACGCCTCAGGCTGTCGATGTCACCGTGACCATCAGCTGGCCGTCGGGAACCGCGGCCGCCGACAACCTGGCCAAGCTCGGCAGCGTCTCGCTCGCCGACTTCGCCATCACTGCCACCCAGGCCTGACCCCCACCGGGCGCACCCCCGCCCGGTCCCCCACCGGGCGCACCCCCGCCCGGTCCCCCACCGGGCGGGGAACCCCACCCCGCCCGGCACCCCTCCCTTTCGACAACCTCGATGAACGGAACCGCCATGACCACGCTCACGATCGCGGTGGCGCACCCCCGCCCCACCGGCATCCTCCGTCGATCTGTCGACCTCGTGGGCCACGGGATCGGCATGCTCGTCCTGGTCGGGCTGCTCCTCGTCGCCGGTGCGACGATCGCGGTGCCCGCGCTTCTCGGGGCCACCCCGCTCGCGGTCCTGACCTCCTCGATGGAACCGACCTACCCGCCCGGCACCCTCATCGTGGTGCAACCGACCCCCGCCGACGACATCCGCGTCGGCGATGTGATCACGTTCCAGCTGCACTCGGGCAAGCCCGCGGTCGTCACTCACCGCGTGATCGAGGTCGCCGTCAACGGGGCCGGTGAACACGTCTTCCGAACGCAGGGCGACAACAATCCCGATCCCGATGTGCAGGCCGTCCGCGAAGTGCAGCTGAAAGGCGAAATCCTCTATGCCGTCCCCGGTCTCGGCTGGGTGCAGAGCATCCTCAACGGCGAGGTCCGCGCCCTGCTGATCCCCCTGATCGCGGGCGGGCTCTTCCTCTATGCAACGATCACCGTGGTGCGAGCGGTGACAGAACGACGCCGCGGCAGAGACGCCGCCACTGCCGCCGACGCGTCCGACTCTCAGCGAAACCGGAGGACATCGTGAACAAGATCGCCAAGAGCGCCCTCGCAGCTGCCGCAGGAATCGCCCTTCTCATGGGAGGCGCCGGCACCCTCGCCGCCTGGAGCGACGGGAGCTTCGCCCCCCTGGCTTCCGTCATCTCCGCGGGCGATCTTGAGCTCTCCGTCCCCTCCTCCGGCGTCTGGAGGGACGAGACCGGCGCGGTCATCACGCTGGATGGGTACCGCATCGCCCCTGGCGACACGATCATCCACGAGACCACGATGCAGCTGACGGCGCACGGGGAGAACCTTCACGGCGAGATCCTGCTCGACCCCGCATCCATCTCCGCGGCGGATCCCGGTGCGGCGGCGGACGTCGCGCTGGCGGACCTGCTGGCGGCCTCAGCCACGCACACCCTCGATGGCCGCCCGGGCCTGAGCTTCGTGGCGGCGCCCGGAACGCAGACAGTCCTCGTCACGACGACGATCGTCTGGCCCGACGGAGGCACCACCGCGACCGACAACGCGGCCATGCACGGTCGGGCAACGCTCGGCGATCTGTCGTTCACCGTCACTCAGACCATCGACTGATCCGCTCCGATCGCGGAACGACGCCAGGTCGCCATGCTCGACGTCAGGCGGCGGGGTTGGTGGCCTTGCCTCCCCCCGACAAGGCCACCTCACTTGACGCCTCCCCAAGACGCCCACCCGACACACGGAACCCCCCGTTCCGGGTATCAGGGTGCGGACGGGCGTCCCCGTCTCCCCATCCACAACATCACCAGAGCACGCCACACCTTGATCCAAAATTGCCTGGACTTAAGTAGAGGATGCGGCGCAATTCCGCATCCGCGACGCGGACCTTCCTCGTCGATGAGTACCCCCTGTGCCCGAGCGGCAATGTCCGGTCCCCGCTGAGACGCGTCTGCCTCCCCGCCGGAAGCACGACAGAGCGGCGTGCCGCGTCGGTAGACGTGGCACGCCGCTCTGTCGTGTGGTCAGACTCTGGTTACAGGGTGATCGCCTGGCTCTTCATCCGACGCGCGAGGAGAAGCACTCCTCCCGCGACCATCAGGAGCGCAGCCGCGCCTCCGATGAGACCGAGGTTGCTTCCACCCGTCGACGCGAGATACGTGATCTCATTGGCGGGAGTGGTCGTCTCACTCGTCGGGGGCGTGATCGGGTCGACGCCCTCGGGAACGGACGCGTGGCCAGTCGCCACGTTGTCGACGGAGCCGTTCGCCACATCCTGCTTCGTGACGGTGTAGCCCTTCTCGGAGTGGCAGGTCATCGACTCGCCCGGGGCGAGTGTGGTCTGCGGGCACTCGATCGCGATACCGGCTGCGGCCAGCATCGGGTCGTCGACGAAGACATCCGTCAGCTCAGCGGTGCCGGTGCTGGTGAGCTCGAAGGAGTAATCGATCGTCTCGCCGGCATCTGCCCAGCCGTTGCCGTTGGTGTCGTTGCGCGGACTTGACGAGCTCCAGACCGGCCACGAGCGGAACGAGCGGGATGATGACGTCGTCCGGAGGGCTCACCGGGTCTTCCGGGTCTCCCGGAGTTCCGGGGGGCACCTCACCGGTCGCGGTCGCGACGTTGTGGATCTCTCCCGCGCGGGCGTCCGCCTGCGTGATCGTGTAGTTCTCCGACTCGCACACGGCGGACTCTCCGACGGCCAGCGAGGTCGGGTCACACGTGATCGCGACGCCCAGACCGTCGAGGAGCGGGTCATCGATGCGGACATTGTCCAGAGGCACGTTGCCGGTGTTCGTCACCGCGAACGTCCACTTGATCACGTCACCCGGATCGTTGATCCCGTTGCCGTTCGCATCGTCGACCATGACCCAGTCCTTGTCCAGCGAAATGCCGGGGACCGGAGTCGGGTCGATCGGGATGACGACCTCGTCCGGGGGGCTCACCGGGTTCTCCGGCTCACCCGGAGTTCCCGGGGGCACCTCACCCGTGGCGGTGGCGACGTTGCGGATCTCTCCGGCTTCCGCATCCGCGTCGGTGATGGTGTACTCCTCGGAGCGGCAGAGCACCGACTCGCCGGGGGCGAGGGGAGCGGGGTCACAGATGACGGCGATCCCTAGGTCCTGCAGCAGCGGGTCATCGACGGTGACGTTCTCGAGCGGGACGTTGCCGGTATTGGTCACATCGAAGGTCCAGACGATCACGTCGCCCGGGTCGTTGATCCCGTTGCCGTTGACATCGTCGACGACCAGGTAGTCCTTGTCGAGCGCGATCGCGGGCTCGGGCGTCTCGAAGACCTCGAGGTCGAACGCAACGGTCGCCATCTTGACGAGCGCGAGGTTGTCGACGGCGAGGTCGTTGCCGAAGCCACCGCCCGCGTAGTTGCGCAGACCGATGGTCGCGGTGCCGAGCGGGTCGGCGACGAAAGTGCCTGAGTTCTGGCCCCACACCGTGTTCGCGTTCAGGCAGGCGCTGCCGTCGGTCGGATTGGTCGGCGTGTTCTGCTTGTCGAGCGGAAGAGACGAGCCGATGATCTTCGTCTCTTCGGTGTCCGTCATGTAGAAAGCGGACTGCACCGGCGCCGTGTCGAGCGGGCTGTAGCTGACGTTGGCGATGTTGGCGCTCACCGAGTATGTTGCTCCGGGCTCGAGACCGGTGATGGTCGTGGTGAGCAGGTCGTGCGGTACCGGAAGCTCGCTCGAGCCGTTGACGACCAGGATCTTCCCGTACGCAGCCGACTGCACGCTCGTGAGCTGGAAGTCGTGCGAGGTCGGGTTCACGAGCGGGTCAGCGCCGCACACCAGGGTGCTGAGCGTGGTTCCCGCATCGGGCATCATGTTCGTCGAAGAGCGCAGATCGGCCCATTGGTTGTTGTGGTTGAGGCCGGGACCGTTCATGTTCGCCGTCGGCCACACGGTGTACGCGCCGTCGCAGGGCGCCCATTGTCCGGCCACGTTGCAGTAGCCCGTGCCACCTGTGGTCGGGTTGTGGTACTCATACGGCGTGCTGGCGGCAGGGAGCTCCGGGAATGACTGGCCGAGGTAGTCGAACGTGCCGTTGTCGAAATCGGTGACGAGGTTCGGCCCGTTGGAGTCACGTGCGATCTTGACGCCGCTCAGCGTGCCTACGTAGTCGGACGGAGCAACGATGCGCAACTCGGTGTGCGTGCGAGGCACCGAGTAGATCAGTGGGTCCGGCGAGATGATCTCTGCCGCTGCGCCGTCGACGACGACCGACCATCCGGTCGGGAGCCCCGACACCTGGTACGAATCGAAGACCGCACCGCTGAGATTGTCGTCAGTGATCGTCAGCGTGAAGCCGTCGGCGTCGGCCTCTTCGACCTGGGTCGGCGTGACCTCGACCACCAGGCCGTCGTCACCGACGACGGGAGCGGCGAAGCTCGCCGGGGCTACGACGATGCTTATCGGGCTCGTGATTTTCGTTTTCTCATGAAGAAGGCACCTTTCGTGCAGGGAAGTACTTCTGATTCGCTCTTGTTGAGCACAGATCATCGAAAACTACCAACGCAAAATGGCCGATCCTGGGTGCTTTCGAGATCTTCAGTAGTTGCGGTGCGCCCGCTCAGTAGGAATAGGGAAAAGTGCCGCGAACGCATCCGTCCGCGGCGTGAGGACGCCGACGAAAAAGCGGTGGGCGGGCCGCATCCCGTCGAGGATGCGCCCGCCCACCGCCTGTCTCCGGTCGCTACTGCACGTCTGATCTCGTGTTCTTCTTGCGTCGTGTGACGACGAAGATCGCCGTTCCGAGCAACACGAGCGCGAGAGCGACCGGCACGCCGGCAAGGCTGTCGGCACCCGTATTCGCCAACGGCCCTCCATCGCCGCCACCGCCGGGGTTCGAGGGCACCGGGCCGGTCGGGGTGACGATGGTGTCGCTCGGTGGAGTGATCGGGTCGACACCCGGCGGAGTCATCGCGTTTCCGGTCGCGGTGTTCAGAACACCCCGGTCGATGACGTCTCGTTCGGTCACCGTGTAGGGCGCATCCGTCGTGCACGTGACGCTGTCGCCGGGCGCGAGGGAGGACGGGTCACACGTGACCGCCCCGGCCTTCGGGTCATCGACGGATGCGTCGGTCAGGGTGATGTTGCCGGTGTTGGTGAGAAGGAACGAGTAGTCGATCGTCTCGCCGGCGTCTGCGAGGCCGTTGCCGTTGGTGTCATTCAACGACGCACTCTTCTCGAGGGTCATCGCTGCCCCCGCGAGCGCAGTGGGAGTGGTCTCGGTGTCGGTGGGCGGGGTGATCGGATCGACTCCCGGCGGGGTCGTCGCGTTGCCGGTCGCCGTGTTCACCACACCACCATCGATGATGTCCTGCTCCGTGACCGTGTACGGGTTGTCCGCCGTGCACGTCACCGACTCCCCCGGTGCGAGCGTGATCGGGTCGCAGGTGACTGCACCCGCCTTCGGGTCATCGACGGAAACATCCGTCACTGTGATGTTGCCGGTGTTGAGGATCACGAACGAGTAATCGATCGTCTCCCCCACATCCGCCAGACCGTTGTCATCGGTGTCGTTCAACGACGCCACCTTGTCGATCGCGAGGCCCGCTGCCGCTGCCGGCGTGGGGGTGGTCTCGGTGTCGGTCGGCGGGGTGATCGGATCGACTCCCGGCGGGGTCGTCGCGTTG